>CAZJDS010000282.1:0-3399 GCA_964544795.1 uncultured Alkaliflexus sp.
CTCTAAAATCTTGTAATCGTGTGTCGTTTTTATTTTGCTCCGCACTTTTTTCCCACTCCAAAAGTAATGAAGGATGAGCATATCCAATTGCTTCAAGCAACTGCATACCTCTAATTCCTGTGCCAATGATTCCAATTCGAATGGTGGATCCGTCCGAACTGGAGCTGGACGTTGGCTCGTCATATAAGTTGAGTTTTAGCTCATCTGCAATACTATAAGTTTGATGTTTTTCAAATTTGTTCCTTTTTAGTGCTGCATAAGTAAAAGCACCTAAAAGAGGTGTCGCACCCAAAGCTTTAAGGATGTCTCTTCTACTAAACCCTGTTTTGTTGGAGTCTTTATTCATTAATTGTTTCCTTTTTACTATTCAACAAACGATCTAATCCAAAAATATGGCTGGTAGGGAAAGCATATAATATTGCTAATAAAGCAACGAAAATAAGATTTCTATCCACCCAAACTGTGTGATCGAGATCTATTACCAATTGCTCTGCTGTAATAATTGGTGGGTGGGCAAAGTAATAGAGCAAGACAAGCAGCATACCAGCAATAGCTCCCCATCGAGAAAATAAGCCGAGCATAAGACTTAATCCAATTAAAATAAGACCCCAAATGTTCAGAAAATCAATTGCATTTAATAATGCTGGATGCTCAGCCATATTCTGAAAGGCATCTTGCAATGGACCTTGAGAACTTTTTAGAAAGCCATAAGAAGTCCAATTAGGATTAAAGAGTTTAACTACTCCCTCATATAAGAAATACCATCCCATTAAAACCCTCCCAGTAACTAACGAGTATAGTTGCAAACCACACAGTTTCTTTATTCTATTCATAAACTTACCTACACTAAATTATAATTGAAAAATCAGCAAAAACTAAAGTGTTTAATAAAAGAATAATTTACATAATTATATCTAAGATTCAATAAATTAAAAAGCACAATTAGCAGGGAGTTATACATATATGTATCAGCAACTCTAACTACGGTATAAAAATATAATTCAACAAAAAAGCCAGAAAAAGATATTTCCATCTCTTTCTGGCTTTGATATTACAAATTGCAACCTTCAGGCGATTACAATCTTTTTATTTTTCTCCTAAAACTTCAGCATTGAACTTGGCCATCTTTTTCAACAACTCTGTCGAACTCACGGCATTTAGGATAATATCCTTCAAGTCTGAAATCTTCACACGCTCTTGCTCCATGGTGTCTCTATGGCGAATGGTCACCATATTGTCCGTAGGCGTGTCATGATCCACAGTTACGCAAAAGGGTGTACCAATGGCATCCTGACGACGATAACGTTTTCCGATAGAGTCTTTGTCGTCGTACTGACACCTGAAGTGAAATTTCAAATCATTCATAATGTCGGTGGCAATCTCGCCCAAACCATCTTTCCTCATCAAAGGTAAAATAGCCAGTTTCACAGGCGCCAACACGGGTGGAAACTTCATCACCACACGAATATCTTTTTTGCCTCCTTTACCTTCCAACTCCTCTTCACAGTAAGAACCAGCCAAAATACTCAAGAACATACGATCCACACCTATGGAGGTCTCCACCACATAAGGTATATAGCTTTCACCCATTTCGTGATCATAATAGGTCAGCTTCTTACCCGAATACTCTTGGTGTTGCGTCAAATCATAATCGGTACGAGAGTGAATTCCTTCCACCTCTTTAAATCCAAATGGCATCTCATATTCAATGTCGGTAGCAGCATTGGCATAGTGCGACAATTTGTCGTGGTCGCGGAAACGGTATTTATCATCCCCAAAGCCCAGCGACTTGTGCCAGTTCATTCGTATTGCTTTCCACTTCTCAAACCACTCCAATTCTACGCCTGGTTGAACAAAAAACTGCATCTCCATCTGCTCAAACTCACGCATGCGGAAAATAAACTGACGTGCCACAATCTCATTTCTAAAAGCTTTACCCGTCTGCACAATTCCAAAAGGAATCTTCATCCTACCTGTTTTCTGAACATTCAAGAAATTCACAAAAATCCCCTGAGCAGTTTCTGGACGAAGATATACCTTCATAGAACCATCCGAAGTGGCACCCATCTCGGTAGAAAACATCAGGTTAAACTGACGCACATCCGTCCACTCCTTCGAGCCCGAAACAGGACAAACCACCTCATTGTCCACAATAATCTGACGTAATTCCTTCAAATCGTTGTCGTCCAAAGCTTTTTTGAAGCGCTCATGAATCTCCTCTTTCTTCGCCACATTTTCCAGCACACGTGCATTGGTCTCTCTAAACATCTTCTCATCAAAGCTCTCACCAAATCTTTTGGCCGCCTTCTCCACTTCCTTGTTGGCTCTATCGTCGTACTTGGCCATCAGCTCTTCAATAAGCACGTCGGCTCTATATCTTCGCTTGCTCACTTTGTTGTCAATCAACGGGTCGTTAAACGCATCTACGTGTCCCGAAGCCTTCCAAACCGTGGGGTGCATAAAAATTGCCGAATCCAGCCCCACCACATTATCATTTAGCAGAACCATCGAATCCCACCAATATTTCTTCAAATTATTCTTCAGCTCCACGCCATTCTGTCCATAATCATACACCGCACTCAGCCCATCGTAAATCTCACTACTCTGAAACACAAATCCATACTCCTTGCTGTGCGCAACCAATTTCTTAAACACATCATCCTGTGCCATAAATTCCTACGTTTAAACAGTTATATTTTATTTTATTCTTATTCTTCTTTTTGGGCGTGCCCCTCATTCTTCGGGTCGGGCTTTCCGTTTCAACTCCTCGCTTCCATCATTTCTCAATAGAGAGTTCCTTCAAACCAGATATTTCTCAGTTCCCCCACATCCACTTTTTCATCCATCCGTTGCGGGGTTTCCACTTCTATCCCTCACGCAACCTGCGGACTTAAGAATCGTTCTTCGGAAAGAGTTTATCTACCCAAATATTTACAAAAGCACAAAAGTACGCTAAAAAAACGCCATTTCAGCATTTTTAAGCAAAATAGAGAGGCCTAAAGCGCTCAATCTAACCTATAAAGAGAATTAGATGAATACTAAAAACAGAAATATGAAACGAACATGAGATATTCTCTCAAAAAGAAGAATCGAAGATCAGCGCATCTAATAATTATCTTATCGAGTTCAATGTGGCAACTAAAAAAACACATAAACAAAGATCTTTGCACAACTACATTCCCAAATACCATGTCGCCACCGAGAAGTAGATCACCACGCCAAATATATCAGAAATCGAAGTAATCAATGGAGCACTGGCCGTTGCAGGATCCAACTTAAGTTTGGTGAAGATAAAAGGCAACAACATCCCTGTCATACTTCCCACCATCACAATCAAAACCATCGTAATACCCACCACCATCACAAGCTCAGGTGCTCGAAAGCTTGCAATTGATGCTA
>CAZJDS010000283.1:0-3395 GCA_964544795.1 uncultured Alkaliflexus sp.
GACATATGATAAAATTATTAACGAAAATCACGGGTGTTGATTGGATACCCCATTATCATTTATTAAGTGGGTAGCATTATCGTACCATCTTGCAACACCATGCCTTAGTGCATAATCCTCCGCCTTTTTACTATTTCGCCGCATAACCGCAACAATTTCCGAGTCCTCAATCTTATTGAAGGCAGGACCGCTCTTTACTTCTGTTACATCACCACATCCAATAAATCCCCACTTCACTTTAATGGCCATAGTTTTTATTTTAAATTACAACTTGCTACAAAGCAATCGTTTATAGTAACAGTTTGAAAGTTTAAACAGGAAAATTACATTAAAAATTGCCAAATTCAACAATTTTGTCCAATTTTCACGGTTAATTGAAATTTTCTGAAGTTCATAAAAAGAGAATCTTCATGTTTTCAAAGGTAATAAGTTTTTTAAAGTCCACATTCAATGCACCCAAGCAATTATTCGTTTATTCTCAACTAGATTTCATTGGGGATGTGCACGGTCATTACAATGAGTTGGTGGAACTTTTAAGAAAAATGGAATATGAAACTCTTAATGGTGTTTGGCAGCATCCACAAAGAAAAGCTGTTTTTGTAGGTGATTTTATAAGTAGAGGACCGTCTTCTCTAAAAGTATTAGAATTGGTGAAGTCGATGGTGGAGAATCATAAAGGATACGCTATTTTGGGGAATCATGAGCTTAATATGGTTGGCTATTTTTCCCTACGAAAAAATGGCCAACCAATTGCCCGCTTAGCCCCATCCAATCAAGCGCAGATGGAGCAAATAAAAAATGAGTTTAAAAGTGTGAAGGATCTAAATACAGCTCTTAAATGGTTAAAGCGACAACCCCTTTATATTGATTTTGGTTCCGCCCGAGTTGTACATGCCTATTGGAGCAAAAGAAATATTTCTATTATCAATTCAACTTTAAGAATAAGTAAGTTAAGTAAAAAGCGTATAAAAGAGATCTTTAAGGGTAACACTGAGTTTGCAAAAGCAGTAGGCCAAACCACGCGAGGCATTGAAATAGATCTGCCAAAAGATCTTATTGTTAAAGACAGCAAAAATGTACGACGAACAAATTTTAGGATTAAATGGTGGGAAGATCCGCGAAACAAAACTTTTCGTGCTATTGGCTTTGGAAATCGTTTTGAACTCCCAGAGTATACCATTCCCAAAGAACTCTTGTTTCCCTTTGACGTTTATCCGCCAAAAGACCCGATGGTGTTTTTTGGGCACTACTGCCTAAATAGTGATCCGTTAATAATTTCGCACAACATCTGTTGCTTAGACAGTTGTGTAGCTGGAAACGGTAAAAAGCTTACTGCCTATCGCTGGCAAGGAGAAAGAAAATTAGATCCTGAGCATATAATCAATTTTAAGCAGTAATCCATTTGATAATAGAAGTAGAAGGATTTTTTTGACTTGTATCATGATAATATAAAAAAGAAAAAAAAATAATTTTATATATACTTATTTTAACCACTCTATTTTAAATCAAAAATCTTGACATGCAAACAAGAATAGAAAAAGACCTCTTGGGTGAAATGGAAGTACCCGCCCATGTATATTACGGAGTTCAAACCTGCCGTGCCATCGAAAACTTTAATATTTCTACTGCCCGTTTAAAGGATTACCGTGCATTTATTTGGGGTTTGGGTGCAGTAAAGATGGCTGCCACAAAGGCAAATCATGAGTTGGGCTTGTTAAGCAACTCACTTTCTGAAGCTATGATAAAGGCATCTGAAGAGGTGATGGAAGGTAAATTTGACGACCAGTTTCCGATCGATATGATACAAGGTGGAGCTGGAACTTCTACCAATATGAATGCTAATGAAGTGATTGCCAATCGTGCATTGGAGCTGATGGGACATGAAAAAGGGCAATATAGCCATTGTTCGCCTAACGATCATGTAAATATGTCGCAATCTACCAACGATGCTTATCCCACTGCCAGCCAATTGGCACTCATCAAGCTACACGATGAGTTTTTAGAGTATCTAAAACTTTTAATTGCTGCATTTCGAGCGAAAGGAAAGGAATTCTCTGATGTTATCAAAATGGGTCGCACGCAATTGCAAGATGCGGTTCCTATGACTTTGGGACAGGAGTTTAATGCATTTGCAAACAACTTGGCTAAAGAAGTAGATCATTTGAACTACAGCGCCAGCTTTTTTAAAGAAGTCAATATGGGTGCTACAGCCATTGGAACTGGTCTGAATGCAGCACCTGGTTATGCGCAAGCTTGTGTAAAATATCTGTGTAGAATAACGGGTTACCCTATCACATTAGCAAAAGATCTGGTGGAGGCCACGCCTGACACAGGTGCCTATGTGGCTTACTCCTCCGCTTTAAAAAGTCTTGCAATAAAACTTTCGAGAATTTGCAATGATTTGAGAATTCTCTCTTCTGGCCCCAGAACTGGTTTTAATGAAATTAACCTTCCGCCCATGCAACCAGGTTCCTCCATTATGCCAGGCAAGGTGAATCCTGTGATTCCAGAAGTAGTTAATCAAATCTGTTTTAGAGTCATCGGAAATGATACAACAGTAACTATGGGATCAGAAGCTGGTCAGATGCAATTAAATGTAATGGAACCCATTTTAGCCTATGCGGTTATGGAGTCTGTTCAGTTTTTAAAACAAGGTGTGGATGTTTTGCGTATTAAATGTGTATCTGGAATTACTGCCAATAAAGAAAGATGTGCAGAGATGGTAAAAAATAGTATTGGAATCGTTACTGCACTTAATCCATACATAGGCTATAACAACAGTTCACGTATTGCTAAAATGGCACAACAAACTGGACGCGGTGTATATGAATTGGTATTGGAAGAGAAATTACTTTCAAAAGAAAAATTGGATGAAATTTTGAGTCCAGAAAATATGATTGGTACAAAACGAATCACCTACATCTAACAAACAGGCAGGATGATTATTTTGCACCCCTATTTTGAAAATCAATTTCAAAATAGGGGCGTTTTAAAATAACTACATTTGTCTCTTATTTTCTAAAAGCATAAAAAATATAGGGTAAAATAAAAAGTCCCAACAAAAATACCGACCAAAATCGTCCTGCCAATAGATTGTAGTCATTGAAAAGCACTTGCCATTGAGTACCCATTAAGCGGCCAAAAATAAATTCGAATCCAACCGTTAGTAAAACCCATATAAATCCTAAAATTAAAGCCTCCTTATTGCTTTTTAATCCAAGAAACGGTGAGATCAGACCGATATAAACCGCACAAAATGCAATTAAAGTAATGGTTGATATCTGATGTGCAGTGAGTTCATTAAAATATTTATCTAACACCAATTCCCGAAGACCTGCATTTGCAATTGCAATTACAATCATTGGAAACCAAAGTGAAAACTGTTTAAAATTCAT
>CAZJDS010000284.1:0-3389 GCA_964544795.1 uncultured Alkaliflexus sp.
TTTTAGGGAGTTAGACATATGTTTGGATCGTATTTTTAGATAGGGTAGTATTTCTCAATAGTTGATACTACGTCGAAACTCTCCACAAATTATGGCCGTTGCCGTTGCCACGTTCAATGATTCAGAACTATTTTTATAAGATGAAAAAGAGGGGATTGTTATTTTTTTAGTCACCAAATCAGCAACTTCTTTTCGAACTCCATTTCCTTCATTGCCCATTACAATCATCCCTTCTGAATTTAGTTTGGATGCGTAGATATCTTCTCCTTCTAAAAAGGCTCCATAAATTTGATGTCCAGTAGTATCTTGGTAGGTTTGTAAAAAGTCTTGTAACTCCACATAATGAACTTTTACTCTGGCCATCGCACCCATCGTTGCCTGAACAACTTTTGGGTTTAGCCAGTCTACAGTATCCATTGAGCAGATGATATTTTCTATCCCAAACCAATCGGCCAGTCGAATAATGGTTCCCATATTTCCAGGATCTTGGATGCCATCTAATGCAATGGATAATTTGTTTTCGATGGCATTATTATTGAAGTCGATGAGGGGCTGCTGAAAAAGCGCCAAAACATTTTGTGGTGTTTTTAATAAAGATATTTTTGACAACTCTTCTTTGGTTACTTCCACTAATGTAGTGGAAAGAACTATTCCTGGAGGAGGAGTCCACGATTCAGTATGAACCAGAAGGGGTGCAATAAAATTTGCGCTTAAAAGATCATTAACACACTTTTCGCCTTCCGCTAAAAAGAGTTGCGCGCGAGTTCGTTGTTTTTTTTGGGTCATTGAAGCAATTAGCTTCTTCTGATTTTTACTAAGCATGATACATTTGTTTACCTTTACAGACAAAAATAGTAATATTACATCATTGTATAAGATTTAGCTTGTTTTATGAAAGAGCTGAGTATATTAAAATCGATTTTTTAAATAAATGATTCGCACTCTGATTCGATATTTATTTTTTGTATTTGGGTTTGTAGGCCTCATGATTTTTCTTTCTGGATGTCGCTCTACCAAGTACGTTCCTGAGGGCGAGCAACTCTTGAACCGTGTTCACATTAAGTCAACCTCTTCCAGTGATATATCTAAGTCTCAATTAAAATCTTATTTAAGACAAGATGCAAATCATAGGATATTAGGGATATGGAAATTGTATTTAGGTGTTTATAACCTTTCTGGTAGAGATGACAGTAAAGGAATAAACAGATGGTTGCGACGTATTGGAGAGGCACCTGTTATCTTCGACTCTACATTAATGCAGCGATCAGTTGAGCAGATGGAACTTTATATGCATAATCAGGGTTATTTTCTAACGTCAGTAAAGGATACTGCTACGTTTTATTCTTCAAATAAAGTCAAAGTTACATACACAATTCAACCCGGTCCTAGGTACAGGTTGAATAAGCTTTTTTATCAAATTGAGGATTATAGAGTTGAGCCTTTTGTTTTTTCAGATACCTTGCGTACTCTGCTTCGGAAAGACCGTGGATTCGCATCCGACCTGCACAATAGAGAGCGGGATAGAATAACCAAAAAACTTCATAATTCTGGATTTTATAATTTCTCTAAAGAGTATATCTATTTTATTGCAGACAGTTCTATAGGTAATTACCGCGTTAATGACACTCTCGTTTTAATGTCTCCTCCGGAGAATGCTGCGGGGCGTGATGCGCAAGGAAATCATGCTCGATATAAAATTGGTGACGTTTATTTTCAGGTAGGTGAGGATCTTCAAATGAGTGATGATACTCTTTCTTTGAGCAGCACTTTAGACACTCTTAATTATGGTGGGTATCATATTATCTATAAAAACAAACTGGATTTTAAGCCTGAAGTTCTTATTAATAGTAATTATATAAATCCTGGAGACTTCTACCAGATAGATTTGGTGGATAAAACACAGTCATTATTAAGTGGGCTTAGATTGTTCAAATACATTAATATTCAGTTCGCCGAGAAGCCAGAATCTTTGGATAAAAGCGGTAATTATCTCTTGGATTGTGTAATTCATGTTGTGCCAAGTTCTTTTCAATCTATCGCATTTGCGGTTGAAGGGACAAACTCCTCAGGAAACTTAGGTGCAGCAGGTAATGTTAAATACCAACATAAAAACATCTTTAAGGGAGCTGAACTTCTTACTCTCAATACGCGGTTGGCACGACAAAATCAATTTGTTAGTAGAGGAACTACCAATGAAAAATTCAACACATTAGAAGTAGGGGGAGATGCTTCGGTGGTCTTCCCATCCTTTATCATTCCTTTTAGGATAGAAAAATTTCGTCAAAAATACAACCCTAAAACGACAATAGCTATAGCGTATAATTATCAAGAACGGCCCGATTATACAAGAACTATTGCCTCTACTCGATTTGGTTATACATGGAAGTCAGGAGTCAATAGCAGCCACACTTTATTTCCTTTAGATTTCAATTTGGTGAAAATTCCTTATGTGAATCCAGAGTTTAAAAATTACATCGACCAAACATTTTTAAGACATACCTATGAGGATCACCTTATTTTGAATTTAAACTACACTTATTTATTTAACCAGCAAGAAATGGGCAGGAGGCTCAGACCGTTTTGGTATTTTAGATATGGAATTGAATCGGGAGGCAATTTGATTGATCTGTTCTATCCTTTATGGCAACAGTCTAAAAGTGAGGAGTATGGAACTCTTTTTGGTATTCGGTATGCTCAATATTTGAAATCTGATGTGGATGTTAGATACCACAAACCACTTATGCGAAACACATCTATAACTTATCGGATGTTTGTGGGAGTGGGGCTCCCCTATGGTAATTTGGATGTACTTCCTTTTGAGAAAAGGTATTTTTCTGGCGGTGCTAATAGTGTAAGAGCATGGCCAGTTAGAGGATTGGGGCCTGGATCCTTCAATGAGAGGGCTTCTTCATTTTATAATCAAACTGCAGATATTAAGTTAGAAATGAACATAGAGTATCGATTCAAATTATTTTGGTTATTGGAAGGAGCCTTCTTCTTGGATGCTGGAAATATATGGAGTATTCGCCCCAATGTGAGTTTGGATGGAGGACTTTTTGAGTGGGATAAGTTTTATAAGCAATTTGCTATTGGAACTGGTTTTGGAACTCGGTTTGACTTTAATTATTTTATTTTTCGATTTGATACTGGGCTAAAACTACACGACCCTGCATTGCAGAAAGGCGATAGGTGGATACCTTTTTCACGAAGCTATACATGGGACGATGTAGCTTTTAACTTTGCAATTGGTTATCCGTTTTAAAAGAATTTAATTAGTTGTTTCACAAACAACTAATTAAATCAAATATTTAAGACCAAAAAGGGTTGTTTCATTTAAGAAACAACCCTTTTTTAAACATATGAGTGGGCATATTAAGCCTGTTTGAATT
>CAZJDS010000285.1:0-3383 GCA_964544795.1 uncultured Alkaliflexus sp.
AACCGTTCCTCGTGTGGGCGTCTGTGTTGCACTTTTGGTTACACCACCTGATTGAGTTTGAGTTGTTGACCTTGATGAAGGTGTTCTTGTATTTACACTTTGAACAGTTCCTGTGCTTTGACTACTTCTTGTTTGACTGGGTGTTCTGGTGTAAGTAGCTCTATTGTAAACAGGTCTATTGTTACTTTCTGTTTCACTATAAGTAGGGGTGTAACTACGTCTTGTTGTTTGCTGTGTAGCATCTCCTTGTGCACTGGCTCGACTAACTCTTGTTGTTGAAGAGGAAGTTGCACTCGTTCTGCTAACACCTTCATTGAAACGAGAAGATCTGCTCTCTCCACTTTGAGTTGTTCTGGCACTACTTGCAGTTCGTGCATTAGGGGTAGAAGTCGTTCTACGTTCTCCCGAAGCTCGGGCATTTCCACTCACACCGCTTCTTGGTGTGCTACTTGTTCGTGCATTGGAGCTGACGCCACTTCGAGGTCCTCTATAAACATCACGTGAGGCTGTTGAACTATGAATCCCATTGTAATATCCATGGTAATATCCATGATAATAATTGTTATAATAGGGATAGTTCCAAGCACTGTAGCCATAATAGTAGGGGCTATAGTAGTTGTAACCAAACCCATAATTCCAGCCAAATCCATAGTTCCAATGACTGTATGGGTAGCCATAAGACCAGCCAAAATGGAATGATGGACGACTCCAGCTGTTGTAGTAGTAATGATCATACCAGCGGTTGGTCCAGGTGGGGAATGCATAGGCATAATTTCCATCCACATAAACATTCCAATCGTAGTGGTTATAATAAACTACTTCACTATAGAAAGGGGAGTAGTAGGGGATACGAACAGCAGGGCTATGAAAACGGATCAGCCTTTCAGCATAATCTCTATCCATTGCACTACCTTCAAATCCATCTATCCAATAACCTGTTTCATCGTTGTAATAGACGAGCTCATCAACATCTTTTTGGTTTTCATCGCTCAAAATAGCTGCATACTCTTCTTGTATCTGTGAAAAATCTCTTTCATCTTCACTCTTTCTATTTTGACTTTGATAAACTTGTTGTTGAGTAGTGGCATTTCTATATTCTGCTTTCTTCTCACTTTGAGTGAGCGATGGAACGGGAGAAAAAGCTTGAGATAAGCTCTCTCGAGATTCACCTGGCACATAATATATGTCGTCGTAGTATACACCTGGTCCTGCAAGCTGGCTGCTGCTGCCACAAGACCCCAGCAATAAGGTTGCTGCTATTGCGATGGTTAAATTAATTGTTTTCATAATTTCTCCTCCTCATTGGTTCATCTAATTAAGAGCAAATCTTGTACCAAGATGTCCTATTTTACATTCTGTTTCAAATAGATATTGGCTTTCTATAGAATGAAGCCTTACAGAACTTAGCAATTACGTAAATATCCTAAGAATGTTTGATCTTCTTTCCTTTATTTTATGGAATTTTAGAGATCGACTCTTTCTTTAAAAAATAAGTAAAAATAATAAGTTTTAAAAATGATTTTACCAGAGTATAATTATTGCTGTGTAAGAAAGCTGTTGCACTTAACGTTTAATTATAAACTACTGATTACAATGTAGAACAAACAAATTACAAGTTAAAATCCATTTGCTGTATTCAGCAGGTGAGCCTTTTTTGGTTACTTGTCGAAACTTTTAAGTAAAAACGCAAATCTAATCTCTAACCTTTATTTCTTTTAACCGCTTATTGAGCTTATAATCTATCAAACCAGCATCGACTAAAACAAAGGTCGCCCAATTTTACTGAAATATGGGTGATTATTTCTATTTTTGCAGTTTCCTATTGATTTGTTTTTTAGGATCAATGTTTTACTTCCATTCTGATTTCAAGTAATTCAGAAAAATTAAGAGTATAAAAATTTATGGCAAAAGTATTGACGAGCCGTGCGGAGAATTATTCGCAATGGTACAACGATTTAGTGATAAAAGCTGATCTGGCCGAGAACTCCGCAGTGAGAGGTTGTATGGTTATTAAACCTTATGGTTATGCTATTTGGGAAAAGATGCAGCGAGCTCTTGACGATATGTTTAAAGAGACGGGACATGTGAATGCTTATTTCCCGCTTTTTATTCCAAAATCTTTTTTCAGCAAAGAGGCTGCTCACGTAGAAGGTTTTGCGAAAGAGTGTGCTGTGGTTACTCATTATCGATTAAAAAATGATCCCGATGGAAAAGGAGTGATAGTCGATCCCGACGCAAAATTAGAGGAAGAGTACATCGTTCGTCCCACTTCCGAAACCATAATTTGGCATACATATAGAAACTGGATTCAGTCTTATCGAGATCTCCCCATATTAATCAACCAGTGGGCTAACGTGGTGAGATGGGAAATGCGTACCAGACTTTTTTTACGTACGGCTGAGTTTTTGTGGCAAGAAGGCCATACTGCTCATGCCACCAAGGAGGAGGCTATTGAAGAAACGGAAACCATGCTTAAAGTGTATGCGACATTTGCCGAGGAGTGGATGGCTATGCCCGTAATTCAAGGTTACAAATCAGAGAGTGAACGATTTGCTGGCGCACTTGAAACATTAACCATCGAAGCGTTGATGCAAGATGGGAAAGCGCTACAAAGTGGAACTTCACATTTTTTAGGACAGAATTTCGCCAAAGCATTTGACGTAAAATTTGCCACTGCCGAAGGCAATGAAGAATATGTCTGGGCTACTTCTTGGGGCGTTTCCACCCGATTGATGGGCGCACTCGTTATGGCACATTCAGACGACAATGGATTGGTATTACCACCAAAATTAGCTCCCATTCAGGTAGTGATTGTTCCTATCTATAAAAAGCCTGAGGAGTTGGAAGAGATTTCTGCCGTAGTCAATAAAATTGTGGCTACGCTCAAAGCTAAAGGTATTTCTGTAAAGTTTGATAACGACGATAAGCGCAAGCCAGGATGGAAATTTGCCGAATATGAGCTGAAAGGCGTGCCCATTCGTTTGGCCGTTGGACCACGTGATCTTAAAAATGGTACCATCGAAGTGGCCCGACGAGATACTTTAACCAAAGAGACTATGCCAGTGGATGGAATTGAAGATAAACTTGAAGCTCTTTTGGATGATATTCAAGCCAATATCTATAAAAAGGCACTCTCTTTCCGTGAAGAGATGACTACAAAGGTGGATGATTACGATGAGTTTAAGAGACTTTTAGATGAAAAAGGAGGTTTTTTCCTTTGCCATTGGGATGGTACGGCCGAAACTGAAGACCTGATTAAGATAGAGACCAAAGCCACCATTCGTTGTATCCCTATTGATGCACCCAATGAAGAAGGTAAATGTATTGTAACAGGAAAACCCTCTTCTAAAAGGGTGGTGATGGCGAGATCCTATTAAAAGTTG
>CAZJDS010000286.1:0-3383 GCA_964544795.1 uncultured Alkaliflexus sp.
AGTAGAGAGCCTTAACTGGCGATTTAAAAAAACTTTAATGGGTGGTGTATTTTATGATTTGGCTCCTCATGTTATTCATAATGCCATTGATTTATTTGGGATGCCTAATAAAGTATTTAATACTATGTTTTACAATAGAGAAGGATTGAATGATGATAGTTTTGAAATGTTTTTATATTATGACAATGATTTTCACATTAAATTAGGTTCTTATATGTTTGAAAGGTTTTTATTACCTAAAGTATCGTTAATTGGAACTAAAGGAACATACGTTAAATACGGATATGATTCAACTAATAAAATAAATATTAACGATACTAGAATATATGATTCTAGCGATCACTTAATTAGTTATTTTATTGATAACACTCTAAAAAAAGAAAATATCCCCGTTTATTTAGGAGATACTTACTTATTTTATGAAAATCTTAAAGATGATATTTTAAATAAAAAAGAAAATAAAGAGGATACTAACCTTTCTTTAGGCGTAATATTAATCATGGAAATGGCTTTAAAGTCACATCATGAAAAAAGAATTATAAATATTCCTAAATTTTAATAATCGGTATTCTCACTAACTCTTAATCCAATAAATATTGTTCCTATTAAATATATAATATTAACAATTATCATAATAAATCCGTCAAATCCACTAATTTCTTTAGGCATTAATATTTGTAAGAAAGGAATTATATATACTAATATTTGATGGGTTTTTTCATTAATTCCCATCGATAATACCGTATAAGCTAACATTAAAACAAACAGTGCCCCTACAACCACTCCTAGTGATGCACCAAATGATTTAAAAGTATAAATTATAGTTACTACCAAAGTATAAACAACCATTACACCTGTAATGGATGTTAACCAATTTAATAATAAGTCACCAAACGTATTATTATCAAAACCAATCGACATCCCGACAAAGCCATATATTAAAAATACATAGGCTGTTACTACTGTAACAACAATACTTAATGTAAAAATAACTGAAGATAAATATATTTTAGTTTTAGAGTAGCCAGCAATTATTTTATTTTTAATCGTATTCTGAGTAAAATCATTAGATAACCAAAAAATCAATATTATTAATACAATTATTCCAAAATTATCAACTGGATTAAATCCTTTTAGAAAAGAACCAAACGAACTAAAAAGACCAGAAAAAATTGGCATTTCTTCTCCTATCATTATTTCTTCTAATATCTTATATAAGGAACTCATAAATATCGGAAATGCAATAGTTAATACAACTATAATTAAAAACACTTTACTTTTAAAAAACTTTTTATATTCAGCTTTAATAATATTAAACATCTAAATTACCTCCTATTATATTTAAATAATAGTCTTCAACAGTTTTAACTATCTTCTCTATTGATATAATTTCTACATTTAAACTAGTTAAATCTTTAATTAATACTGCAGTGTCCAAATCATTTTCTAGATGAATAATATTATCTTCTATAACTTTAAAGTTATATCTATTTAAATATTTCAATGCATCATTATTTAATTTATCTTTAACAACTAACTTTATATAAGGCTTTATATTCTCATGTAACTTATTATGGGTTATCTCTTCTAATAAAACTCCTTTTGATATAAAACCATATTTACTAGCAACTCTATCTAATTCTAATAAGTTATGACTAGAAATTAAAAAGGTTATATCTTTTTCTTTATTTAATTTAACAATTAAATCACGCATATTTTTAATTCCTAAAGGATCCAAACCATTCATAGGCTCATCTAATAAAATAAACACTGGATCACTTAATAAAGCTATTGCAAGATTAAGTCTTTGTTTCATACCTAAAGAAAAGCTTTTAGCTTTCTTTTTACTATTAATTTCATTTTCTAAACCAACTAAATTTAATAAGCTAACTAAATCATCTTTTGACTTATTAAGACCTAACATCGTATTTTGAAAAGATAGATTATCTAAAGCGGTTAGTCCTAAATGAATAGCTGTATTTTCAACAATAGCTGACACTTTTCCTAATTCTTTTTTGGTATTCAAATTAAAAGATCCTGAAGTAGGAATTAAAATACCACTTATTAATTTTATAACCGTAGATTTACCAGCACCATTTTCACCTACAAAGCCATAAATATCACCTTTATTAATTGTCATATTTAAATTATTAACCGCTTTTGTTTCTTTAAATTGCTTAGTTAGATTATTTGTTTCTAATAATTTGTTCATAATTTGACCTTCCCTTTAAATTAATTATAACATTTTATATTATAAATTTTATTTATAATATAAAATGTTATAATAACTTGATTATTAAAGGAAAATACTATGAAAATTAACTTAAAAAACATCTTAATATATTTTATTGGATTAAATGCGGTATCAATTGGTGTGATTTTAACTTTAAAAACAAACTTAGGCCAAGGCTCCTGGGATGCGGTTAATTTTGGATTAAGCGAGTTAATTCATATTAAACTAGGTTATGCTAGTATGATAATAAATGCTTTACTTTTATTATTTATTACTATATACCGAAGAAGTTTTAAATATATTAATACCATTATCCCAATTATTTTAAATGGTCTTTTAATTAATTTTTATGAATACGTAGTTTTTAATGATTTTGTAGGTAGTGATTCTTTATTAAAATATCTTTATTTAGTAATTGGGGCTATCTTATTACCCCTTGGCTTAAGTTTACTTATTGTAAGCACTCTACCTAGAATGATCTTTGATGAAATTACTGAGGCTTTAATGGAAATTACCAGAATAAACAATTTTGGTTTAGTTAGAATTGGTTTTGAAGTGTTTGCTTTAATGTTAGCTCTTTTATTAAGTTTTTTGGCAGGTGCTGGCATTGGTCAAGTTGGAATAGGGACAGTCTTAGTTACCTTAACAATCGGGCCTTTAATTAATTTATTTTTAAATCTTTATAAGAGATTAGACCCTACAATGTAATGATAGTATTTTACGCTTTTGGACTTATACACTTTATTTGATATAATAAAGTGTATTTTTTTTATATGGAGGTTTATTAAATTGGAAGGCCCTAAAATTAGACAAGAAGAAGATATTAAAGATAAACTTCTTAATATTAGAACAGATGGTATTAGAGAGTGGAGAAAAACTAGTTTATATAACCGGTATGAACCCACACCATACCGAGCTTTAAAAACATTGTTTCATAAATATAAATTAAGTGAAAATGATCATGTTGTTGACTTTGGTTCTGGAAAAGGAAGAGTTGTTTTTTATGCTCACTATAAGTTTAATTGTAAAATCACTGGCGTGGAAGCAAACCCAATTACTTATGATGAGGCTATTTTCAATTTACATAAGTATATTCATAATAAAAAGAATTACAATGATAATATAAATTTTGAATTCGGTACTGCAGAAA
>CAZJDS010000287.1:0-3368 GCA_964544795.1 uncultured Alkaliflexus sp.
TCAAATTTGGGATTTAAACTTCACCATTGGAATATTGATTGTCTTTGTCACAACCTTGGGGCGTCTGTTTATTCCTGTACGTCAATTTGCACAACAGATTACGACGATACAGCGTGCTCTTTCTGCATTGGACCATATTAGCGTGCTGTTTGAGCAAGAAGAGGAGGAACCTGCCCATTGCGTGGATAAAACCGACATTCAGCCTATTCTATTGAAGGAGGTTGTATTCAAAAATGTATTTTTTAGGTATTCTGAAGATGGACCCGACGTGCTAAAAGACGTCTCTTTTACTTTAAACAAAGGAGATAGAATTGCACTTGTTGGAACGACAGGCTCAGGAAAATCCACCATTATTCGTCTTTTGACAAAAGCTTATTCAGGCTATCGAGGATCCATCACCATTAACGGGGAAGAATTGCGCGATGTGCCATTGCGTCGTATTCGAGAAACAGTGTCGGTGATGCAGCAAGATATTTATCTTTTTAATGATACTGTTGGTTTCAATATCAGTTTGGGGCGTGAGGGTATTGGATCTAAAGAGGTGGAAGAAGCCGCTCAGTTTGTTTATGCCGATCGGTTTATAAAGAGGCTACCTAAAAAATACGATTTTGTTATTCAAGACAATGGCGACAATTTATCTAAAGGGCAAGGACAACTTATCTCTTTTGCGCGTGCCATAAGTGGAAATAAAGAACTCATTATATTGGATGAAGCCACCAGCTCGGTCGATTCTATTACCGAACAATACATCCAAAAAGCCATTGAAAATATATTTTCATCCCGCACAGTGATTGCTGTTGCACACAGGTTAAGCACTATTAAACACTCAGATCTAATTCTTGTGTTGGAAAATGGGTCCATCATCGAACGAGGCAACCATTCTGTGCTGATGAAGATGGAAGGTAAGTATGCAGGCTTAATCAAGCAGATGGAAGATCAGGATGAGGAATGAGTTTTTTGTTGAGATCTCAGCAAAAAAGCTTCTGATCCGTTGTGATAACTGACTACTACTAAATTTTGAAAAGAACAATATAATACACAGTTGTTGGTTGAAATGGATAAAATGATTAAATTTTCCATTTCAATTGAGAACTACGTATGTGGACTGGGAAAAAGAGAAAAATATATTGGTTGTTTATTTTCGTTATTTCTTTCTTATTGAATGGATGTAGCGGTTCAAAACAGAGTGTTCCTACTTTCTATTCTTCTTCACTTTCAAATCCCAATGTAGAAGTTTCCAAAGAGGTGTTGCTTGACAATCTTCAAATGTGTCAATCTATCCATCCTCATTTTGGATCCACCTATTCAAAAGAATTTGTAGATTCAGTGGTCATGATTTTTCAGATGGGGTTGCCACAATCTGCTGTGCGCACTACTGAGTCTGTTCTTCAACAACGAAAACTCTTTGATCATTATACCTTTGAAGATCCTCACTTTAGAATCATCCCTCAACTTTATACTGCAGAAAGAGGTTTGACCAATAAAAATATTTATGTACTTCCCTTTACCTCCATCTCTTTTGGAGATACTCTGCTCATTTCAGAATCATTTTCCCCCATATTAAAAAGTGGTGATCGTATTATTGAAATCAATCACACCTCCGTGGCTGATTACTTGGCATACTCATATCGAGACAGATATATCCATACTCCTCTTTTACAGACGCAATTTCATTTTGCTTACAGCAACAACTACCATCTTTTAATTGAGCGTGGCGAGATGATAAAATATATGATTGTTGAAGGAATCAAGTTGCCAGAATATTATGAACAAGTGCAGAGTCGCCCCGACTGGACTTTATACCCATCTTATTTAACAGGTTGTTTTAGAATTGATGAGTTTAAAGAGAATAAGAAAATTGTGGATGAACTTTCCAGCTTTCTAAACAAGATGAAGCGATTGGGGTATAAAAATTTGGTGATTGATCTTCGATGGAATCCTGGCGGGAGTGGCGATCAAATTGAATCTTTAATGGCACTCATCTCTTCCAAAAGATTATTGTATTACCAGAAAGAAGTGAAAGTAAAACTTACGCAAGAGAATTTTAACAAATATGTTTTTCCCCGTGACAGTTTAAATAAATTGGTCTCTTTGCCCGATAGATTTGTCATTAATCACATAGACGTAAGTCCTTCTTCATTTGCAAGGGAGCTCAAGTTGTATGTCTTGGTAAGTCGAAATACAGGTTCCATGGCAGCTTGTTTTGCCAATTTGATACAGTACAATGATATTGGGTGGGTTGCAGGGGAGCCTTTGTTGCGAAATGCCTTGAAGTACGGAGAGGTTGTTGAAGAGCGCTCAGGTGTGGCAACCTTCTTTATCTCGACTGTAGAGTACGACGATTACACCAAAGCTGTGGATGGTGTTTTATTTCCTGATATTATGATTCCTTTTAAAGTGAACCAGTTTATGGAGGGGGGAGATCCTGTGATGGATCAGCTTTTGGCAAACATCAGGTTTCGTCAGCAGATAAACCAGCGGAGAGTTCGGTTCTAAATTATAAACCTACACTCAACCCGATTTTAAAAGCAAAATTATCCCGTTCATTGGGCAGTCGATAAGGACCATACCTGTAATGAACTGCCACTCCATATTTAAGAATACTTTGCTTAAGTAATCCGCCAATATAAATACCCGATTCTATATAGCCTTTATCAAAAGATTGAGCCTCTGAAAATTGAGTTCCTAAAGTTTCTCCCCATCCTGCGGAAGTGGATAAAGTGATTAAAGGTTTAAAGTTGTTGGAAGCATTGACTCTTGTGGGAATTTCAGCTCTTAAAAAAAGCAATGAAAATCTGCTGGCGGCAAACTCGTTGGGGCGCATGGTTGCGAAAGAGTAGCGCGACTCTATTCCAATTGGGAGGTAAGATCCGAAGGCACTGTAAAGTTGAGAAGAGTTGTATCTACCCATGAGATGTCCTGATGTGGAGCGAACGAATCCCTTAATAGTATGGGTGATGTTCATTTCATGTTGCGCTTGAAGTTCAATTCTATGATAGGAATCCTTCTCATTCAACACTCCGTAGCTGTAATTAGTCCAGATGGTGGGTATATTTCCACCCATCTCACCTATACCTAAGCCCGAGTAGGATAGTTTTAAATTTGGCTGCCACTTCAAACTAAGTCCTGTTTCATAGAGGTTGTAGGACGGATCTGGCGCTCGATCATCATGAAAGAAAGGAGATGCCATAACAGGTGTTGCATTGAGATGACTTAGTCTTAACTGAGCTTTCAACTTCGTCCCCACTCTGGAGGTAAAGGAAGTTTCATAGTGGTGGATATGCTCCATGGTTTTGGTGGCGATTTCCTTATAACGCTCATCGGAAAGTGGATGATAACCCTCTAAGAAATCCAATCTGCCAACTCCT
>CAZJDS010000288.1:0-3367 GCA_964544795.1 uncultured Alkaliflexus sp.
AGAAACAAAAGCTTTGAGATCGAAAGAGTGTTATGTACTTTCATCATCCTTCAAATAGCGAAGTTATGCTCATTTTAAATGTGATATAGACTGTAAGAAGTAATCTATCATGAAAATGTGTGAATATGTGTTTAAAACTACAAATTAAATATTTAAAATTTGAAGCCAAATGAAGTTGTTACGTTTATATTTGATCCAATAAAGTTATGAACAATTATAGCGAAATTAGAAGTTTGAAAATAATTCTGAGCAATTGATTGATAAGTAGCCAGAATTTCAGCCTATCGTAGAATAGGCTTGTAAAATTTACTTGTGAAATTATTAATATATTGAAAATGAATAGAATTAAACTAAGATTGGTATCATTGAAACACAGTCAGATTGTTACAATATTGGTTCTTATGGTGCTGTTTACATTTACGGGATTGGAAGTAAACAGTCAGACAAAGAGAAAAACAGCTAAAAATGCTCCAGTTTTTTCTAACTTTATTTATGAAGGTAGTGACCAAGTTTATAAAGATTATCCTTTAGCGGCAGATGAGTTTTATAGCCCTATTTTGCAAGGCTGCTATCCAGACCCTTCAATTACAAGAAAAGGGGACGATTACTATTTGGTAAACTCAACTTTTGCTATGTTTCCAGGAGTGCCTATTTTTCATTCGAAAGATTTGGTAAACTGGGAACAAATTGGCCACGTATTAGATAGAACTTCTCAACTCAATGTTTATAATGCGGGAATAAGTACAGGGGTTTATGCTCCTGCAATTGAGTATAACCGTTATAACGATACCTTTTATATGATTACAACTCAGTTTTCAGGAGGTTTTGGTAATATGGTTGTGAAAACAAAAGACCCGTTGAAAGGCTGGAGCGATCCTTTCAAATTGAAATTTGAAGGAATTGATCCTTCTATGTTTTTTGATGAAGACGGTAAAGCTTATGTGGTGCACAATGATGCTCCTGACAAAGGGAAGGAATTATATGATGGACACAGAGTAATTAAGATTTGGGATTACGATTTGGAAAACGATCAAGTAATTTCTGGAACCGATAAGATTATTGTAGATGGTGGAGTGGATCTTTCAAAAAATCCTATATGGATTGAAGCACCCCATATATACAAAAAATATGGACGTTATTATTTGATGTGTGCCGAAGGAGGGACAGAGGACAATCATAGCGAAGTGATTTTTGTAAGTGACCATCCAAGAGGACCATATAAACCTGGGTCAAATAACCCTATCTTATCTCAAAGACATTTGAATCCACAGAGAAGAAATAAAGTAGATTGGGCTGGGCATGCTGATATAGTTGAAGGACCCGATGGAAAATACTATGGAGTCTTCCTTGCTATTCGTCGAAACGAAAAAGGAAGAGTCAATATTGGACGAGAAACATTTATCCTGCCTGTTGATTGGTCTGGGGAGTTCCCTATTTTTGAAAACGGTCTGATTCCCATGGAGCCTAAGTTGAAAATGCCTAAAGGTGTTGTCAACAAAACAGGAAAAGAAGGTTTTTTTCCAAATGGTAATTTTACTTTTACAGAAGATTTTAAATCTGATAAACTCGATTACAGATGGATTGGGATGAGAGGCCCACGTGAAGATTTTATGGTCCAAACCAAAAAGGGGTTGCAGATTAAACCTTTCGATACAAATATTAAGGCAGTAGCGCCGACTTCTGCCTTGTTTCAACGTCAACAACACAATACATTCACGGCCACAACTACTATGACTTATACACCTCAGTCTGCTACTGATTTGGCTGGAATGGTTTGTTATCAGAGTGAAAGTTTTAATTATGTGTTTGGTATAACCAAAAAAGAAAAGGATTTCTATCTTTTATTGCAAAGAACTGAACGTGGCAGGTCTGTAGTTTTGGCAAGCACAAAGATTGACATCAAAAAGCCAGTGCATCTGCAGATAAGTGCAAAAGGTGATGATTACAGATTTAATTACTCGTTGGATGGATCGAATTTTGAGAATCTGGGAGGTACAGTTTCAGGAGATATTCTTTCTACCGATGTAGCGGGTGGATTTACTGGCAACTTTATCGGATTGTATGCTACCTCTGCCAATGATGCTATAATTGAATAGAATATGACGGGTCTTTAAAAAATTGCCTATTACGATTTTTTTCATAATAGAACAGGCTGCTCATTGAGCAGCCTGTTTACTTTTTATAAGGGCTTTTATCTAATGTTAAAGATTGTATATCTGTAATTGAATAGCTCTTGCCTGTTCATGTCCTATTTTTGATATAAATGGTTTTTTATTGTAATATTTTTACTCTATGAAAAAAAATCTACTGTTTTTAATTAGTTTATTTTTATTTTCTTTAATAATGAAGCCTGCTTTGGCTTGGGAGGGAATGCCGCTTCCACCCTTAAAAGTGGAGGGGCGCTATTTGACCGACACTCATGGCAATGTGGTCAACCTGCATGGCTTTGCTCAAACTTACAGTCCATGGTTCAACGAACGAGGCACAAAATGGACCAACTATAATGTTCAAGGGTGCTTGAGTTATAATCAAGGGTTGATAGATGACATATTAGAAGCGGGATGGATGATGAACTTCCTTCGCTTACATATGGATCCGTACTGGAGCAACACACCAGGGTGTACGCCTGATGCACATGAGTTGCCGAATTGCTTTAGTGAAACTAGATTTAAAAAATACCTTGACGAGGTATTCATTCCCATGGCTGAATATGCCATATCTAAAGGACTTTATGTTATAATTCGTCCTCCAGGCGTATGCCCTGAAGTTATAGGAGTGGAAGATGATTATAATTATGCTGACTATCTCATGACTGTGTGGGACATTATGTCGAGTCACCCACGTATTAAAAACCGTCACGAAATTATGTTTGAGTTGGCAAACGAACCCGTGCGGATTAAATTGGCTGATGGAACTGTAGGAGCCAACACTCAAGCACATTTTGACGTGCTAAAAGAAATTTTTCAGCCCATTGTTAACCGCATTCGCAGCAATGGATTTCACAACGTTTTGTGGATTCCTGGTTCTGGGTATCAAGCTCATTACAAAGGTTATGCAGTGAATCCCATCGAAGGTGAAAATATTGGTTATGCCGTACATATTTATCCTGGGTGGTTTGGTAGTGCTAATGGCTATGAGACATTTAAATCTGAGTGGGATGCGCAGGTAAAACCTATAGCTGATATGGCACCTATTGTTATTACTGAAATGGATTGGGCGGATGAAAAATATGGCTCCTCCTGGGGTAAGGGTTATACTGGTACTGCTGGTGGTGATGGATTTGGTGCTAACTTTAAAAAGATTATGGATGATTCTGGTAACGCTAGTTGGCTATTATTTACAGATGCCCATTTATTAGCTCAGTTTA
>CAZJDS010000289.1:0-3359 GCA_964544795.1 uncultured Alkaliflexus sp.
AAGAATGGAGATAAAGTAGTAGCTAAAATTACGGAGTGGCCGGAGAAAGCAAAAAACCCTGTCGGTGAAGTAGTCGACCTATTGGGTCCTACTGGAGATAACAATGCAGAAATGCACGCTATTTTGGCAGAGTTTAACTTGCCTTATTTCTATCCCCCCGAAGTAGCTAAAGCGGCAGATCATATTTCTGAAGAGATCTCCGCTGAAGAGATCTCAAAACGACGGGATTTTAGAAAAGTCACCACTTTTACCATAGATCCTGCTGATGCAAAGGATTTTGATGATGCGCTCTCTATTCAGAAATTAGATTCTGGTTTGTGGGAGGTTGGTATTCATATTGCCGATGTAACGCACTACGTACAGCCTGATTCTATTATTGATGTAGAAGCTTATGATCGCGGCGCCTCTGTCTATTTGGTAGATAGAGTTGTGCCGATGCTTCCAGAGCGTTTGAGTAATTTTCTCTGTTCATTACGGCCCAATGAGGATAAACTTTGTTTTTCTGTGGTGGTTGAGATGGACGATGCGGCTGAAGTGAAAAAAACTTGGGTGGGTAGAACCATCATTAATTCTGACCAGAGACTTTCCTACGAAGAGGCCCAAACTATAATTGAAACTGGAGAGGGTAATTTGGCTTCTGAATTGAAGACAATGGACAGTTTGGCTAAGCAATTACGCGCAGTTCGATTCCGACAAGGCGCTATTAGTTTCGAACGAATTGAGATAAAATTTAATTTGGACGAACAAGGACGCCCTTTGGGTGTTATATTCCAAGAGTCTAAAGATGCCAATAAGTTAATTGAGGAATTTATGCTTTTGGCCAATCGGCTTGTGTCAGAACTTGTGAGTAAAAATGAGTTGGAAAAAGGGAAACCTTCTAAAGATGCAAAGACCTTTATCTATCGTATCCATGATCTGCCAAACCCCGATAAGTTTGAGATCTTTACTAAGTTCGTTCGAAAGTTTGGTTTGGAAGCTACGCCTCAGGGTAAGGAGAGTGTGAGCCAGTCCATCAATCGACTTTTAGAGTCAGTTCGAGGAAAAAACGAACAAAACATAGTTGAAACGTTGGCTATTCGCACCATGGCAAAAGCAGTTTATTCAACACACAATATTGGTCACTACGGATTGGCGTTTAAACATTATTCTCATTTCACCTCGCCCATACGTCGTTACCCAGACATGATGGCGCACCGATTATTGCAACGATATTTAGAGGGTGGCAAATCAGTCTCAGAGGAAGAGTATGAAAAAATGTGCGAACATTGTTCAGATATGGAGCAGAGAGCAACGGATGCCGAAAGAGCTTCCATCAAATACAAACAGGTTGAGTTTTTGAAAGATAAAGAAGGTGAAGTGTTTGATGGAGTTATTTCAGGCGTGAGTGAATGGGGCTTGTTTGTTGAAATTATCGAAAACAAATGTGAAGGCCTTGTTCCCATGCGTGATTTGGATGATGACTTTTATCAATTTGATGAAGAGAATTACTGTTTGATTGGGCGAAAAAACAATAAAAGATACCAACTGGGCGACACATTGAAAATTCAAGTGGCAAGAGCCAATTTAGAGAAGCGTCAACTGGATTTTGTTTTGGCCACCGAAGAAGATGACGCCTGGATGAAATAGTGTTTAAATCAAAATCATTTAGTTTTCTAACTAAAAGTTAGAAAACTATCTTTATTTTTGTTTCTATTAAGATTAAAAACAAATAACGATGTCAGAGGAAACCATGTCCTTAAGTTCTTCTCAAGCTGTTCAGAGAGATATAATCATTGAAGCTTCGAGGGAGTTATTTGCCCGTTTTGGTTATAAAAAAACCACAATGGACGATATTGCAGGAGCTATGCGTAAAGGTAAAAGTTCGCTTTATTACTATTTTAAAAATAAAGAAGATATTTTTACGGCTGTAATTGAATTAGAGTCTCAACTTCTTTTTAACCAACTGAGTGATATTGTCGATTCAGGAAGGAAAGCATCTGAAAAGCTCCATGATTATGTAATGACCCGTATGGAGACGATTTCTAAACTTCAAAACTATCAGAATGTCCTAAAAGAGGGCATTTATGGGGGGTATGAGTTTTTAGAGGGTGTCAACGAGAAAGGAGAATCCATTGAATCTGAATTCATAAAGAAAATACTTGATGAAGGAGTTGTGAAAAATGAATTTCACGTCAAAAACACTCGTTTGGGGGCAATAGGAATTGTAACAGCTTTGCGGGGATTGGAGATCCCCATCTTCAGAGGTACCGAGGTTACTGATAATTTGAACGAGCAGTTGGAAAATGTGATGCAAATTCTATTCTACGGAGTTATGAAGCGTTAAGCTGTTCAGTTTCACTAACAACTGTCAATCGATTTTTTTTTAATTTTTTGTGTGAGAAGGATTGATTTTTCTATGATCCACATTAATTTTGTATAATTATGCCTGTTAATATAAACGACGCACTTCCTGCCAAAGCTTTGCTCGAAGCAGAAAATGTGTTTGTCATGAGTAGAAGTAGGGCAGAGGCTCAGGACATCAGACCTCTTAAAATACTTCTGTTGAATTTAATGCCACTGAAGTTGGTCACTGAATCACAACTACTGCGCGTTTTATCCAATAGTCCCTTGCAAGTTGAAGTGGAACTGATGATGGCAACTTCTCACGAACATCGTAATACCCCTCAAGAACACCTTTTAACTTTCTATAAAACTTTTGACGATATTAAAGATCGTTACTTTGATGGGTTGATTATAACAGGTGCACCTATTGAGATGCTTAAATTTGAGGAGGTTAATTATTGGAAAGAGCTTTGTTCTATTATGGATTGGAGTAAAAAACATGTGACTTCTACCTTCCATATTTGCTGGGGAGCTCAGGCTGGATTGTACCATCATTACGGGATCAATAAATATGAGTTGCCCGAAAAAATGTTTGGCATCTTCCCTCACAATGTTTTGTTGCCGAAAGAGCCGCTGCTTAGAGGATTTGATGATGTGTTTAATGCCCCACATTCTCGACATACAGAAGTGAGAGAGTCTGAAATTATTGCGCATAAAGATTTGATATTGTTGAGTAGTTCACCAGAAGCTGGTGCTTATTTAGCCATATCTGAAGATCGTCGTCAAATTTTTGTTACAGGTCACTCTGAGTACGATCCAACCACTTTAAATGAAGAATACTGGCGCGACATTAACAAAGGAATGGAGATTGCTGTACCCAAGCACTATTACCCAAACAATGATCCAGAAAAGAAGCCTATGGTCACGTGGCGAAGTCATGCACATCTTCTTTTTTCCAATTGGCTTAACTATTATGTCTATCAATCTACGCCCTATACTTTGGGTGGGATTAATAGTTAAACTATCTTAGACTGAAC
>CAZJDS010000290.1:0-3334 GCA_964544795.1 uncultured Alkaliflexus sp.
AGAATTCAAAGAGCTGTAGCCTATGATATTCTCTACGACGGATTCGATTGTATGACAAATTCCTTTCCACCAGGGGTAAAACAGTTGATGCGCTTTTTGTTTGCCACGAGGCAAAAAAACATTATAAACTTCCTTTTTAAGCAGTTCGCAAAAAAACGATTGATCATTGATTGGGCAGTCAGCCATGGCATGTATATAACGGGTGTAAATACTCCTTACGATTTTTACAAAAGTCTCAAACTACATACACTAAAAGGTATTTGCGATAAGATAAGTTGTGATGTGCTGCTCTTGGCAGGAGAAAAAGACCACTATATACCGCTACACCATTATCACATTCTTATGAAAAATCTAAAGCAAGCACGAAGCTTACAAGGGCGAATCTTTACTGAAGCTGAAGGAGGCGAGCAACATTGTCAGGTGGGTAATCACCGTTTGGCCATAGAGTATATCTATAATTGGTTAGAGGAAAAGACAAATGACAATAAAAGATCTGGAAAATCAAAAACCTGATGTATTATTAGCAATCGATGATAAAAAAAGTGATGGGAATTTTGGTTTTGCTGTTTGTACTTCTGTTTGCAGCTTTACTGGGTCTAAAGGCCTTGGGGATTAGCCAAGGCTGGCCCACTCGTCTGCTGCCTTTTGTAGCGATGATTGCGGTCGCTTTGCTCTGCACACAAAGGGCAGACTCTGGAAGATTCGCTAAACTAAAATTGCACTTATCGCGAAAAAGTGGCATTGCTGCCATATTGCTGTTGGCTTCAGCGACCTTACCACTCTTGGTGGGTTTTGTTTTTGAGGCTAGCCTAAAGCCAACACAAAGCTACGAGCTAGGCATTGCCAGTGCTATCGTCTACTATGCATTAGTTGCGTTTTCTGAAGAGTTGTTTTTCCGAGGATGTTTGGGCTCAATTCTTCAGAAAAAGGGGTTATTGGTCAAAATTATTGTGTCTTCAGCAACCTTTGCGGGCTTCCATTTTCTTAGTCCCGAATTTGGTCTTGAGACGTTTCTACTCATCTTTGTCATTGGTTTGTTTTTAATGTATGTGTTTGATAGACTGGACAGCCTCTGGCCGGTAGTGGCTTTTCATTGGGCTTGGAATATCCTGGCCGATCACTTTTCTGCCTACGATAATCCCTTATATATGCTGTCAAGCTTGGTAATAGTCACTATACTGGTCACCGTTTTGACAAAGAAGAAATGATTGCTTATGACATTGATTGAATTTTTTGGTCTTAAAGTAGAACCTCTAATTACTAAAGGAAAGCGATTTGTTGCCCCTTTATATAATCAAAAAATCAACGAGAATATATACGCCATGCGTGATAAAGATTGCAATGCCTTTATTTATAAAAAGGACAATGAAATAATCGCTATTGATTGCGGTTATAAAAACAGTTCTAATATTCCTAATGCCTTGCGTGAGTTCGATATATCTGCAAATGATGTAACAGCACTATTCCTCACTCATTTAGATTTAGATCATTCAGGATATACAACCGATATAAAATCGGCTTTTTTCCTCCCATGGCGCAGCACCCCTCCGCGATTCTTCTAAACTGCTATTATCATATTCTATATTAAAAAAATTATACAAGATTCTATTCTTTAAAAAAATCTAAAAGTAAGTTATTAATCTTTTCTGCTTCTTCTATATTCATAAGATGCCCGCTCCCTTCCACCACTACAGTTCTGAGATCTGGTATATATTTTTCTGCTCTTGTTTGTACCTTTTTTGGTTTTCCTATGGGGCGATCTTCTCCCCCCAAGATTAGAAGCACTGGGGAATGTATACCCTTTAATTCTTTAGAAGACAAATTATTAGGAAAGCCCATTTTCCCGGGTGCTTCTACTGCAATATACATATAATCTGCAAACTCATCTAATACTCTTTGATTTTCCCCAAGTGCCCAGGCAATCATGGAGCGTTTATTTTTATCAGATGGGTTAAATAATATAGAAGTAATTTTTCCCCCAACTTCTGCTACATTGCTTGCAATTCCCATGGGTCCTAATAATGCCAGTTTGTTTACTCTCTCAGACGCATACACAGCATGATTAAGAGCTATCCAGCCACCCATGGATGCTGCAACTAATCCCGCTTTTTCTATTTCCAAAGCATCAAAGACATCTGTAAGCCAGAGACTATATTCTGAACCTTTTTTTGGATAATTATCCAAACTATCTAAAACACTTTTATTTAAGTCGCCAATTGTATCCACTGCAAATACTCTATACTCTTGACTCAAGGCCTCGATATTTGGAATCCACATTGTCGAACCAATTCCCATAGCATGAATTAAAACCAAAGGGGAGGCATCTTTTGCTCCGCTTTCAATTACATGACTTAGGCCATACCTCGTTTCCACCATTCGTTCGATATACTCTACTGGCCATTTTTGCAAACGTTGCTCATAGATAGTCATGGATTTTAGCCTAGCCTCTGCCTGTTTTTCTGCCTTCTCTTCTTTGCTGTTACATGAAGCAAGAATATTTAAGCTTAGCAAAAGTAATAGAATTTTAATGCTGTTTTTCATATAAATACCTCTTTTGTTTATTTTGACCCTTATTTATTAGGTCCTTTATGTATTCCTCTCCAAAGACTGTCCACCGTTTTTGAAATAAACGCATTTCTATCTTTTTTAAGAGAGAAGTCATAGCCAAGAATTTCAGGGATTGTTGTTTTTGCCAAAAAAGCAACTTGCATTGTCGAAACAAGAATAAACGTCAAAAATCGTTTTTCTTTTTCTTCAAGTTCATTTGCAATGGAAAGTGCCAAACCTTTTTGCGAACTAACAGTATTACTGGATATCTGGTAATTTTGCAAATCGCCCAGTATTGAAATAATTGAAATTTCATTATTATTAAATAAAAACTCAAACACCTGTTGTGCCCATAAAGTCAAATTTGTTTTAGCATCTAGTTTGTGCATCTTTTTTTTTGTGCTCTTTTCCGGTGTAAAAGAATACACTATTTGTTTTATTTTTCTTTGCACGCATTCTGTTATGAGCTTTTCTTTACTGCCAAAATGATAATTAATTAAACCAATAGCAATATTTGCCTTAGAAGCAATTTTTCGTGTAGTAATACTTGTAATGTCTCCTGTGCTCTGTTCTATTAATTGAGTAGTAACAATAATTATTTTTTCTTTTAAATCCAATGTCTCTTCCATTATTCTCTCTTTAATCTTTTCCTGAACGTTGTTCAGGATTACTATACTGAACAACGTTCAGTTTGTCAAGTGGAATAAACAGAATTTTGATAAAAAATTGCTGCCAAAGAGCATACCAATATTGACTATTCCAGTGTGTGCAAAATTTGCACATACTG
>CAZJDS010000291.1:0-3329 GCA_964544795.1 uncultured Alkaliflexus sp.
TGGATCCAATAATAAAGATTCCAGTAGAACTGCTCATCCCAATCATTTTGGTACTCCTATTTGGCTTAATGGGCAGCTACAAATCAGTCGCTACTACCATCGGAGTTTTGTCCATCAAACGGCCACTTTGGATCATATGGACTCTCTGCATTATCATCATTGTTTTACTAATTAATCAACCCCCTTCACCCGTAAATTCGATCTCTTATCTATTAAAAATCGTTGTCATTTCTGCTATTTACTCTTCCTTCCTACTCATCAACCGAATAGCCATTCAACTATTTGTCGCCTTTTTGTTAAGAAAAAAAATAATTTCACATCGGGTTTTATTTGCTTTTCATCACTCTATTGAAAGTCCCTATCTTAAAGAATTCCTACGACGGATAGAGACAAATCATCAAACCTTAATGGGGTATTGCAGTAACAAAAAAAGTAATCATGATTATTTGCAAAGTGTCTCTCTTTTGGGCGAATTCATTAAAACACCCGAAATTTGCAACCAATTAAATATTGATGAAGTCATCCTTTTTAACCATTCTCAATCCATTAGAGAGACTGAACAGATATTAACAAAAATGGATACCAGACGAGTGCTGGTAAGAATCACACCAGAAGGAAAGAACTTTTTAATTACCCAACAGGTCAACCGACAGCCAGATGAGATTCCTACCATATCCATACAACCCAAAGAGACCTCGCTTAGCTACAAATTTTTAAGAAGATTGATAGATGTTTCTGTGGGCATTGTAGGTGTGACGATCACCGCGCTACTTTTCCCCTTCATCAGCTACAAAATAAGGAAGGGCTCAAAAGGACCCGCGATATATAGGCAGTTAAGGCAAAATAAAAAAGGAGAAAGTTTTGAGCTCTATAAATTCAGAACTATGTATGTGGATGCAGAAAAAAATGGACCCGTTCTATCTACAAAAGATACAGACCCACGCATAACAAAATTAGGGCATGTACTGCGTAGACTGCATCTAGACGAGTTACCTCAGTTTTGGAATATTTTAAAAGGGGACATGTCGCTGGTCGGTATCCGACCTGAAAGAGAATTCTTTGTAAATCAACTGGAAAAAGAAACTCCTTATTATAAATTTGTGCGTCAGGTAAAACCAGGTCTCACCTCATTGGGAATGGTAAAATATGGATATGCCCACAATCTAAAAGAGATGAAAGAACGAATGCTCTACGATATTATCTATTTAAATAATCGATCTATCCTTTTTGATCTACAAATTATTGGGCATACTGTAACATACATCATTAATAAGATGTTATTCAGAAGCAAATAAAGAAGATAATTGCCAGAGGACAAACAGCACAAGATTTTATAGATAGTATCTCCCAAAACCTATGCAAATTCGATCCAAATTAAAAAAGCAGGTAAAGAAATGCTTTTAGCTTGACAAGCAGAATTACACAACAATGTGTCAGATATCTAAAGACAAAAAGAGAGTCCACACAACAAGATTGTATGGACTCTCTTACAAATTAAAATACTTTTATAACCTTTTCAAACCTTTCGTCTGTGATTTATCTGTTACCTCGATAATACTAATTGCATATCCCCCACCAGGAGCACAGATTTGTGTCAATTTTGACTTATTACCTACAATGGCTTTACGAATTTGATAAGACTGTGGATTATCTTTGTAGTGAGCGTCTTTCCCGTCGGCATAAATGGTAGCTACATACTTTTTATCTTTATCTAAAAAGTCGAAATTAATTTTTGACGTATATCCGTTTTCATCCACAGTAGTGCCCACAAACCAATTATTAGTTCCTTTAGCTTTTCTGGCTATGGTGATGTAGTCACCTGGTTCAGCATCCAAAACTTTGGTGTCGTCCCAATCTAAAGCGACATCTTTAATAAACTGAAAAGCATCTAAAAACTGATTATAATGCTCGGGCAAATCTGCTGCCATTTGCAAAGGACTATACATGGTAACATACAATGCCAGTTGACGGGCAATCGTGGTGCGTACCCATGAATCATTATCAGGATTAAGTTTACTGATATCAGTAACAAAAATCCCTGGCGTATAATCCATGGGGCCACCAATTAGGCGAGTAAATGGAAGTATAGTGGTATGATCGGGTTTACTTCCACCGAATGCTTCGTACTCAGTTCCACGGGCAGACTCATTTCCAATAAGGTTAGGATAAGTTCGCGACAAACCAGTTGGGCGAACAGCTTCGTGTGCGTTCACCATAATTTTATATTCAGCTGCTTTCTCAATGGCATAAATATAATGATCGACCATCCATTGGCCATAATGATATTCACCACGAGGAATAATATCCCCTACATACCCACTTTTTACCGAGTTGTATCCATGCTCTACCATAAATTGATAAGCTTGGTCTAAATGCCTCTCATAATTACGTACAGATCCTGAAGTTTCATGATGCATCATCAACTTCACACCCTTAGATGCAGCGTATTCATTCAACAGAACCACATCAAAGTCAGGATATGGAGTTACAAAGTCGAACACATAATCTTTAGACTTACCAAACCAATCTTCCCAGCCAACAAAAACACATACTCGAGCTTGCACCAAGTATAGATGGCGTTTTCGCAGTAAATGACAGCACTGCCATTGCCGCTATGCAAGTGCTTCAGGAGAATGGGTACAAGATTCCGCAGGATATTGGTGTAGTAGGTTTTGGCGATGGCCCAAATGCAACTATTTCTTTCCCCACCTTAACAACTGTTGAACAAAAAGGATATGAAATGGGACGAGAAGCTGTTAGGCTTCTTATTCAGAGATTAGCCAACCCAGGAGTGCAAATAGGTTACCAAACAAAGGTAATTACCCCCTTTCTCAAAAAAAGGAACTCTACCAAATAAAAATTTCAAACGATTGCATAAAGATAATTTCATAAAACGTCATTTCATAAAAAATAAAAGTACTTTATTCGCAATCGATTGAAATAAGGCAATTCAACAAAATACACCATCTCGACAAAAAAATATATTCGTCGAAATAGCTTTATCTAAAAAGCTTTATCCTATTTTTGCAAGTGTAACCACGACAAAAATACTATCAAGCTCTTGCTTTTAAATGCAACACTCCTTTGAAGATGTTTTCTGCGCATTTTATAATTTACACACCATTTATATCTCCACTTATTTTTAATAGCAGTTTAACCTCTATTAAATAACAAATTATTTTGTCTATTGTTAACTGTTTCAATCAAATATTTTGACAAAGAAAAAGCATTGAACAATTAGCAACCAGTAGATTAGCTAAAACAAAAGTCACGCAACTGCGATTAATTTTTAGAAAAGAATGAAACATCGCTAAAACGACTAAAAAAAA
>CAZJDS010000292.1:0-3327 GCA_964544795.1 uncultured Alkaliflexus sp.
TGTGTACTGTAACATGTTTGATTGCATCCACATTAAAGATGGAATAAAAACCCAATAAATGACCAATATTATAAACAGGAACATCGTCCAAAAGGATCAGGTTCTGATCAGGCCCTCCACCGCGAACATACAGTCCACTGAACCCTTCACTCCCACCTTGAATACCAGGCAACATTTGAATATTTTTAACGAGATCACTTTCACCAAATAAAATGGGGGTCTGTCGAACCTCATCCATAGGAAGGATATTTGCACCAAACACCTTTGCCGATAACCCAGGTAATATTTGTTCACTAAAAATAGAAACCTCTTCCAATTGAACATCAGATTTTAAGCGGAAATAGAGAAAAGTGTCACGCTGCAAATAGAACGTTTCTACACAGGGCGTATAACCAACATACGTTGCTTGAACGTCCACCCAACCAGTGGGAAGCGTAATACTGAAAAAACCATAATTATTACTTATAGATCCTTTTCTCAAAGTAGTTTCAAAAATATTGGAGGCTGGAAGTGTTTCACCTGTAAGACTGTCTCTTACAAAACCGCTTATGGTGAAAAATCGATTTTTCTCCTCCAAAGGCTGTACAATAATACGTTTGTCGCGAACAACATAAGTAATAGGACATTTTTCGAAAGCCTGCTCAAGAAAATCCACTATAGTGTGAACTCCAGAAGAAAGGGTGATAGAATCCTCAAGACACAATCTTGAACTGTAACTTATTACCCAACCAGACTCTTTCTCCAGTCGTCTGATAATGTCAACAGTTGAGCCAGATCGTTCCTTTATTTCAAAACGAGGAGTTTCGCTTAATTGTGCCGATAAATGAGACGAGGCTGATCCCAAAATGAGAAAAGCCCCGCAACATATAATATATTTATAAATTAACTTCAGCGGGAACATCAAATCTTATGTTATGATTCCCCGAAATTACTTAGTAATAACTAATTTTCCATTATTAAAAATAAACTTTTTTTGAAAATGCATAGAAAGTTCTTCCAACACATCATGCAATTCGGCATTATTAAATCTTGTGGTAACCAAAACAGGATCCTCCTCCTCCATTTCTACAGATTTAATTTCTGGGTAATGATGATTCAGCGCCAAAGCTATTTCACGTAATGTGGCGCTATTAAATTCCAACAAACCCGTTTTCCACGAAATAAAGTTGAAATCAGTACTTAACCCTTTTCCCAAAATATGCTTATTGGCCAAAGCCCATTCTCCGGAAGAAACAGTAATCTCATTACGCCTGTTTTTAACACTTACCATGCCATGAGTTACATTCAACTCTACAACCCCTTTCTCTTTATTGTCATTAAGGTTAAAGGCTGTACCCAACACCTGCACATGAACATCACCCACCTCAATATTAAAAGGCCGTTCTTTATCAGGCTGAACTTCAAAGAAACCTTCTCCTTTTAAAGCCACCTGACGACTTTTATCTCCAAAAACATTGGGGTATTTTAGAGATGAATTTCTATTCAAAAAAACAATGCTGGCATCGGGAAGAACAATTGAATCAGTTGTGCCGCTGGTTTCAAAAACCACCCAACGGCCATATCCTGGAACATTCCAGTAAACCCACAACCCTGCAGAAACTGATAAAAAAACCATCAACACAGCTGCGATACGAACAAAATATCCCCACATAGAAACAGGTGCATTGGCAAAACCTATTCGCTGTCGAATAATCTGCCAATCTTGCTCAGAATTGAACGTAGGTCGAGATGAGTGTTCCCAAACATATCTCAACTCCTCATAAAATCTTTTAAATGATGCATCAGTAGTAAGCTTATATTCAAAGGCAAGTTGTTCATCTTGATTCAACTCGCCACATAAATACCTAACTACCAACTCTTCATCAAGTATATTAGTTGATTTCATAATTTCTATATCAACAATTTATCTCTTTCTGAAATTTTATAAACTATAGAAATTGTATTACGCCAAAAAAATTGGGCTCTTCTTCCAATGTGTCCTCTTTCTCAAGAGTGGGCTCCTTTTCTAGTTCCACAATTGATTCTGTGTGTAGTGAAAGAGCGTTTTCTGACTCATTTAAAGTTTCACCTCCAAAAAGCTCAGCGATAAGTTGAAGCAAAAATTCCATAATGATTAAAGTTTTCAAATTAAGGAGTTAATTTTCCTTAACCTATATATAAGACAACTGGAAATATCAAAACACGTATATAGATTTCAATTGTACCTTCTAATAAAGTCTAAACAAGAGAGAAAAGTAACACAAATAAAAATGAGGGCATTAATTGCATCCGTCTCAAGCCTATACGTAACTGCTTTAATGCATTGCTAATTTGAGTCTCTACTGTTCGTTTAGACAGCTGAAGAGAGTCGGCAATCTCTTGATTACTTTTCCCCTTAATTCTACTGAGTTTAAAAATACGCTTACATTGTGCAGGCAAATCTTCTACAATTGAATAAATGGCATTTTCCAACTCCTGGTATTCTAAAGTCTCTAAAGGCTGCTCTATTTCATCGCTTTGTAAAAATATTTGTTGATGGTGAGCACGTTTCATTTTATCGCGCTTCAATAAGTTTAAACAGCGGTTTCGTACCATCTGATGCATCATTGAGTTGAGGCTGGTGTGGACAGTGATTTCCTCCTTTTTATCGAACAGCATCACAAATACGTCCTGGACAGTGCTTCGTGACAGATCCAAATCATTGAGCATACGATTGGCAAAGAGAACCAAACGCCCATAATAAGAGTCAAAAAGCTGACGATACGCTTCCTCCTCTCCCCTCTTTAAGGCAGATAAGAGTGTTAACTCATCGATTAAGAACCTGCTTTTACTCATTGAATTTGATTCATAATTTCGTTAGAAATTTTCTCCAAGTAATAATTTAAAGAGTGCTCTACTGAATAAAACATGATAGTAAATTATTCTGGATACGGTAAATATGGTACAAAAATAGGAGTTTTTTAGGATTATTATCATCTCAGACGTTACAATAGATATTCCAAAGCACTTAATATGACACCTAAACAGATTCCCTAAAAGGAAAAAAAAATATAAAGAAAACAAAAGATCAAAATAAAAAATTATTGCTGGGTAAGGAATGTAATAATTAAAACAAAGGTTGATAAAAGAGGAATTCTATTTTATTTCTTGGATAAAGAAACCAAGAAAAATTGATATTCTTAATTTATCACTTTTAAGAAGGCTATTTTTGCACAATTTAATTATATCATTACCTTTGCCCCGTCTTTAGGAAAAATGAAGACAAAATAGTTCGGGATGTAGCTCAGTCCGGTTTAGAGTACCCGTCTGGGGGGCGGGGGGTCGGAAGTTCGAATCTTCTCATCCCGA
>CAZJDS010000293.1:0-2217 GCA_964544795.1 uncultured Alkaliflexus sp.
TGAGGTAGCTGAAAAGTCAGTAATCTCTTATGGTTCCGTTCAAATGGGATTGTTAGAAAAAGGGCTAACTTGGATTTCGCTTTTCATCGCCGTAGCTCCTATGCTTGGTTTTATGGGTACTGTAATCGGTATGATTAGTGCTTTTGATAACATTCAGGCAATGGGTGAGATTTCGGCCAGTGCAGTAGCTGGAGGTATTAAAGTAGCTTTGATTACCACGGTTGCTGGTTTGATCGTAGCTATCATCCTTCAAGTATTCTACAACTACATTGTTGCAAAAATTGATGGTCTTGTGAATACCATGGAAGATGCATCTATCTCTCTTTTGGATATTCTAGTGAAATATAACATCAAAAAATAATAAATAGTATTATGACCCAATTATCAAGAATATTAAACTTTGTGTTAATAGCCTTGTTGGCAATAACCGCAGTTTTAGCGGGGATGTTTTATTTCGGAGGAGAAATTGAAGGTGCAGCTTATGATACACCTGTTCATACCGACACATTCCTTAACTGGGGTATATTTTTAGTTTTTGCAACAGCAGCTATTACCATTGTTTTTGAAATTATATCTCTCATTCTTCGACCAAAAAATGCTATACGCTCATTGGTGAGCATTATGGTTTTAGCAGTGGTGGTTTTTATCTCCTACAGTTTAGGCGATGCAACTCCATTAACACTTCCAGGTTATGAAGGGACTGATAACGTAGCATCGATGCTAATTTTATCAGATATGTTCCTTTATTCTACCTATTTTTTGGTGGGAATATTAATTGTTGCTATTTTATATACTGAAATAGCGAAAATATTCCGATAGAAGTTAATTTTAAATTAACGCAGAGATTTACAGGAACATGTATATGTTCAGTAACGCAGTAAAAATATAAGTTTTCTATGGCAAAAAGAGAAATACCGGAGATCAATGCGGGTTCGATGGCAGATATTGCCTTCTTATTGCTGATTTTCTTTCTGATGACCACTACTATGGATACGGATACTGGGTTGGCACGAACAATGCCACCACCACTTCCTCCACAAGAGGATGCTCCACCCCCCATTAGGGAGCGGAACGTATTTGAAGTACTGATCAATGCCAACAACCAATTGCTTGTTGAAAAACAACCCATGGCGTTGCAAAATCTGAAAGATGCAGCAAAGGTTTTTATCCAAAACCCAGCAAATTTGGCTACTCTCCCTGAAAGGGAAGAGATTGAAGTTCCATTCTTTGGCGTTTACCCGGTAACTACCAAAGCAGTGATTTCTTTACAGAATGACCGAGGAACTCAATACCAAATGTACTTAGCGGTTCAAAATGAACTTCAGGCTGCATACAATGAGCTTAGGGATGAATTAGCCAGACGGCAGTTCAACTCAAGTTTTAGCGATCTGGGTGAAGAACAACAAAGTGCTATTCGAGTCATATATCCTCAAAAGATATCTGAAGCAGAACCGCGTAACGTAGGAGGAAAATAGGATGTCAAAATTTAAAAAGAAAAAGGGAAATACATCCCCAGGTATTAATACAGCCTCATTGCCTGACATCGTCTTCATGTTGTTGTTCTTCTTTATGACAACCACAACCATGAAGGAAGTGGAAATGAAGGTAATGATTAAATCGCCTGAAGCTACTGAGGTAACGAAATTGGAGAAAAAATCATTGGTTACCTACATCTATGTAGGGAAACCCATGAGACAATACCAATCGAAGTTTGGTACAGAACCTCGTATTCAATTGAATGACCAATTTGCAACAGTAGATGACATTCAAAGCTATATTGTACAAGAGCGTGAGTTGATGAAAGAAACAGATAGACCTCTTATGCAGGTCTCCATCAAAGCCGACTATGATTGCCCTATGGGTGTAATCACAGACATCAAACAAGCTTTAAGACGTGCACAAGCTTTAAAAATTAACTACTCATCTAGAGCAACCGATAAACTTGCCTATAACTAATTATAGGCTGAGCATTATTAAAAAAGGCTGTTTCTCTTTTGGAGAAACAGCTTTTTTGTTTGATAAAACTCGATCTTAAAATTTAATAAGATGAGCCATTTAATCCCTTCGGCATTAGCGTTATTACTACGAAGTGATAAAACTTGAATAACCATGGCTAAAACCCACGTATAGTAAGATACGAAGCACGAAGTCGGTTCAACCTTTTAATAGGATTTAAAAACAATATTCGTTTGACCATTTTAAAAGTCGCACCTACGG
>CAZJDS010000293.1:2227-3313 GCA_964544795.1 uncultured Alkaliflexus sp.
ATTATAGGCTGAGCATTATTAAAAAAGGCTGTTTCTCCAAAAGAGAAACAGCCTTTTTTGTTTGATAAAACTTGAATAACCATGGGGTGAACCCGATGGTAGCATGCGATAAGAAGCACGAGCTCCGAAGTGTAATAGGATTTAAAAACAACCTTCGTTTGACCATTTTAAAAGTCGCACCTACGGCGCTTGGATTGGTGTGTTTGCATGTTTACTACAGACAGTACTACTCCTACGGAGTGCAAGATTGCGCTAACTCGAAACTTTGCTTATTATAAATACGCCTTTTGATGAATTGGCCTGAAATGAACTTAGTTGTAGAAATTACATTTATCAGCATATCTACAATCAAGTCATGCATTTTAACTCCTTTAGGAGTGTCCTGTTTGTAGCACATCAGTTACAATGACAAATAGAGCTCCATCAGGAACCGCCCTGTTATTCTTTTGATTACCCTATCGCTATTTAATTAAAAAACACCCGCTGAAGCCATATAAAACAATATGGAGAGCAACAACTTAGGAAATTTATGTTTCGGTTAAAACCGATTAACACTACGCAATGTTGCACGGCATAAATGCCGTGCCTATTTATTGAAAAACGTTTGTTTTAAGCTAATTTACTGCCCAAAGTGAATTACAAGATAAGTTACACAACCACATTAATAATTTTACCCTGCACTACTATAATCTTCTTTGCTGGCTTCCCTTCCATCCATCTTCCCGATTGCTCATGCGCCAATACAGCTTTTTGAATATCAGGAATAGACATCTCTGCATCCAAAGAGATTTTAAACCGCATTTTGCCATTGAATGATACAGGATATTCGACGGATTTCTCTATCAAATAATCTGCATTAAACTCTGGCCACTCTGCATCACAGATAGAACCTTTATGCCCTAAATCACTCCATAGCTCCTCACTAATATGAGGTGCAAAAGAAGCCAATAATATTATAAAGGGTTCCAATATGGAACGTTTGTGACATTTTAAATCGTTCAAGTCGTTTATGCAGATCATAAATGAACTCACAGCAGTATTGAAAGAGAATCTCTCCACATCACTGGCGGTTTTTTGAATGGTTCT
>CAZJDS010000294.1:0-2074 GCA_964544795.1 uncultured Alkaliflexus sp.
CGAATTAATTTAATGATTTACAGAATGTAAAAGGGGTCACCGAATTTACGCTAATTGACACGAATTAATTTTTGATTGATAGGACGTAAAAAGGTTTGTCCACAGATTACACGGATTAACACAGATTGAATTTTTGATTTACAGAATGTAAATAAGATCATCAAATTTACTCAGATTAATTCGAATTATTTCAGGCATCTATTTTTATACCTGGTTCGCTCATAGTTTTCGGATGTTTACACGCTGTACGTGTTTAAATACTAGGGTGTGTTTAGGTTAATCTTTGTTCAGTTTTTCTGTCTTCAGGGTCTCTTCTGCAATCCCAGACAAAAACAATTAGAAGTAATTTATGGTGAATCTCATATAGTATTTGATAATCACCTGTAATAACAGTTCTTACAGAGTCATAGTCGGTGGGTGTTCCGATGAGTGGGTTTTGAGAAATGAGTGCTATGCTTTTTGAGATTTTTGCATATAGCTTTTTGCTGTAAGCATTGTTTCCGTTTCTCTTTGTGTAGAACTCGAGGATGTCATATAAATCTAACTTGGCATCTGTTGACCACTCTATTTTGTATTTAGCCATTGATCCATCTCTTTTTGCAAAAACTCATGAGAAATAGTTTCTCCTTTTCTTAATTCATGCCTGGCCAAATCAATGCGTTCCTTCTGGAAGTCGCTTAATTTATAATTTCCATCAGTTACTTTGCTTTCAACAATAGTTCTAATGGCATTTAAAAAAGAGACATCATCAATATGTGATAAATGCTCTGTAATTATATGTTTTAGTTCTATACTGCTCATGGTTTCTGATTTTGTATAAAAGTACTGACTTTTTATAGTGTTTGCAATGGGGCAGAGGGGAGGTTTAGTATGCTGCGCAGGATGTTTAGATGCTACGCAGGTTTATACGCTTCGCGTGTTTAGATGCTAGGGCATGTTTAGATGCTACGCATGTTTATACGCTTCGCGTGTTTATATGCTTCGTGAGTTTATACGCTTTGCGTGTTTAAAAGGCTTTAGCCCTCAACTTTTTTCTAAACTGGCTTAGCCACTCAACTGTTCTACTCTCAACATTTTCTAATCGAGGATGTAAGCCAGCGGTATGTCTCTTTATCTTTCTATGCGATATTTACTTTTTGGTCAAGAAGCTCTACATTGAAATTTACTTTTGCATCTAGTGCTTTAAATACTTTCAATATTGTTTCAAACCTCGCATCTGTTAAACTGTTTTCTATTTTAGAAATTTGAGCTTTCTGGACTCCAATTAAACTCCCAAGTTGTTCTTGTGTTAAGTTCCTCTCTTTTCTTGCTTGTTTAATTGCTTCACCTAATAAATCTAATCTTAATTCGTTTTCGAAACTTTCTCTTTTAACAGTTCCTTTCTTCCCGATATATTTGTCGGTTAATTTGTCAAGGCTTGTTGTGTTCATTGGTTTGTTTTTCATGGCTTAAATGCTTTTTCGTTCAAAATACTCTTTTCTAATTATCTCTGCCTTTTCGATTTCTGCTTTTGGGATTTTATCTGTTTTCTTTATAATTCCATGAGTGGTGATAACAATTGTGTCAATGTTGCTGGTTTTGTCCCAAAATGCAAATAGCCTGAAATAGTTTTTGTTGTACAATGTTCTGAACTCCCATATTTCACCAGATAGTTTCTTGAATAATTCTTTGTCTTTTACTATACGAGCTTTATGAATGTTATAAATTACTTTATCTCGTGTTTTCTCATCAAGACTTTCTAGGAAATCGACGGCTTGGTCTAAGAATTCAATGTTAAATTTTACAGTCACTTTGTATATTTTTCAAAGCTACAAGTTTCCTAAGTGGGAAACAATGGCTTTCTTGTTTTTTAACGAGTTGGTAACAAATATAACTAGATATCTAGTGGTTACGGTTTAGTATGCTGGGGAAGGTTTAGGTTGCTTCGCATATTTAGTTGCTATGCAAGTTTAGATGCTGCGCAGGTTTAATTTATGATTGGCAGGACGTAAAAAAGGTTTGTCCACAGATTACACGGATTAACGCAGACTGAATTAAAAAAACGTAAGAAAAAGTCATCGAATTAACGCGAATT
>CAZJDS010000294.1:2174-3311 GCA_964544795.1 uncultured Alkaliflexus sp.
TAACGCAGACTGAATTAAAAAAACGTAAGAAAAAGTCATCGAATTAACGCGAATTGGTAATTGACAGGTCAATTTAAGAAGACGAAGATTATAGTTAAAGGATTCAATCACGATTAATACGAATGATTTGCAAGGCGTAAAAAAGGTGAACCACGAATTACACGAATTGACACGAATTTGAAATTGACAAGTCAATTTAAGGGAAAGGTTTATTATCAATAGTTAGAGCACTATTCGAATGGGTGATAGTGATTCGACATTGAAATTGATTAATAAACCAAGTTTGTAATTTGTTGCTTTTAAGTAATTGAAAAGCTGTGTTTTATGAATGTTGTTAATTTCTGATACAGCTTTTAGTTCTACTATTATCTTATCGAAACAGATAAAGTCTGCTTTGTATTGCTTTAAGAGAAGTTTCCTTTTATAGGTTATTGGTAAAAGCACTTCTCGTTGATGTGGAATGTTTCGTTCCTTCAATTCTATTTCTAGTGCTTCCTGGTATACCTCTTCCAAAAAGCCTGCACCTAATTCCCTATGAACTGCCATAGCAGCTCCAATAATCTGATAAGCTTCATCTCTATATAAAACATTAGATTTATCTAATAGGTTAGGCATAATACAGGTTTTTATGGTTTATCTATTTTGTTTGTCTCTTAATTCTTGACTTGTCAAGAATCCATTTTAAATTCGTGTCAATTCGTGCAATTCGTGGTTTGTTTTTTCACGTTTTGCTATTCAATTCGTAGTTCAACCTACACAATGTCAATAAAATTCCTCTCCGTTTTATGAAACACCACAATGCCCACCACCAACATCACCGCCGTAACTCCTGCGCTGTAGCCCAACATTCCCCAACTAAATTCTCCTGCGCCCAGAAAGGCATATTTAAATCCTTCCACAATAGGGGAGAGGGGATTGGCCATGATGAGCATTTTTAGTTTTCCATCTGGTATGGTGCTGATAGGATATATTACGGGTGTGGCATACATAAGCAGCTGTACTCCAAACGAGATGAGAAATTTCAAGTCTCTGTATTTGGTGGTCATGGAGGTAAATATGAGTCCCATCCCCATGCCCATAAATGCCATAATAGCAATATAGACGGGGATTAATGCAATGGTCCAGTTGGGGTTTACG
>CAZJDS010000295.1:0-3307 GCA_964544795.1 uncultured Alkaliflexus sp.
TTTGTTTTTTGACCGATGGAATCATCTGTAAATATATAATATTCAAGGTGGATGAATTTTTTTGCCTTCTCCATCTCTTCAATAATAGAATTGAAGGTAGCTGTTCCATTGTTTAAAACTTGAATCTTGTTTCCAACAGTAACCACTGATTTACTATTGTTGAGAAGTAAGGAGATAATTCGTCTTTTCTCTTCAATTGCTTCTTCATCAAATAATCCCCCTTCCCCTAATTGGGTAATCTGTGAGTGAGCTAACTTTGACAGTCTTTGATGATTCCGTAGTCCCTTTCGTGCAATAATTTTTTCCTTCCGAAGGTTCTGACCAAAAAATATGAAAAATACAAATCCTACAACTGGTAATAATATCAGAACCAAAACCCAAGAGATAGTTTTTACGGGATTACGATTTTCGAGGATCGTCACCACCACCACCACTAAAATGGTTATTAAATACAACACCCACACTATTGGATTGAGTATGTTGATAAAATTGTGAAATAGTTCCATCGTAGTTTATTTGTATACACAACAAGTACATGTTGTTGAAACCAACCTTTCTTGACTTTGTTTTAGAGCGTTTCTTCGCACTTAAAGTTTACATTTCATTTTAAGTATAATGGTTACCTAATTTCATTCATCCTATTTGATAATGTTCGGATGGAAAATTCCTTTTAAGATATTTTTCAGATCGCTTTCATTCAACTGTTTAAGGAAAGGCTTTTATCCAAGTTATCAGCTGTTTTCATGACGATAGATTAATAATTCACAACTTCCTAACCATTCTTGTGCAACAGGTTCGGCAGAGAGTTGAGGAGCTTTAATTCCATCTTTGAACCATTTATTGCCAGTAAAAATTCTCGCTTCGTCCCATAATCCTCTGTTAATAAATGCCTGTAGCAACTTGGCACCTCCTTCCACAATGATGGAATGGATCTCTTTCTTAAAAAGAATCTTTATTATGGTATCTATCGGTTCATTTGAATTGTCAATTACTATTTGTTCGATGGGTCGTTGATCCTTTAAAGGCCTAGAAGTGAAAAGTAGTGTAGGAGCTGTTCCATCAAAAAGGGATAGATGGTGAGGGAGGTTGTTTTTTCTATCCAACACCATTCTAAGTGGATCTTTCCCACTCCAATTTCTAACTGTTAAAGAGGGATTGTCTTTTAGAGCTGTAACCGAACCCACCAGTATAGATGGTTCTTTGCTTCGCCATGCATGAACCAGCCTGAGTGACTGTTGATTGGTGATCCAAGTAGGGCGATTGTCTTTGACAGCTTTTCGGTTGTAGTCTAAAAATCCATCAGCTGTTTGTGCCCATTTTAATAGGATGTAAGGTCGTTTCTTTTCATGGAAAGTAAAAAATCTTCGATTGAGTTCACGGCTCTCTTCTTCTAAAACGCCTGTTACAACTTCAATCCCCGCACTTTTTAATATCTCTATGCCTTTTCCCGCTACCTCTGAGAAACTGTCTTTACAACCAATAACGACTCTTTTTAGTTGTTTCTGTTTAATCAATAGGCTGCATGGAGAAGTTTTTCCGTAATGTGCACATGGTTCAAGATTAACATAGAGGGTACTCTCTTTTAATAACTCTTGATTTTTTACCGAAGAAATGGCGTTTACTTCTGCATGTGGAGAACCTGCTTTTTGATGAAATCCTTCGCCAATTATTTTTCCATTGTGCACAATAACTGATCCCACCATCGGATTGGGGTAGGTTAGTCCTTCTCCTTGGCTAGCCAGCTCAAGGCAACGATGCATGTACTTTTGATCTGTTATTTGGAAGTTTAAATTCATCAAAATTATTATCTGCAGGTAAGACGCTAATATAATGTTTATTTTTGTGATTGTGTTTATGATAATTGTATGCAAATGGAGGAGATATTGACCGTTAAACAAGTTGAGGATTGGATTAGAAACGAACTCTCCGCACTACATGGAGAGGAGGAGGCCAGACACTATTCTTTGCTTATTTTTAATCACTTGCGTGGTTATGAGCGAAAGGATTTGTTGATGAATGCAGCTTCACAAGTAACTCAAGAAGAGATGAGTTTTATATCTCAATCACTTATTCGATTACAAAAGGAAGAACCCATCCAGTATGTATTGGGGTTTACGGAGTTTTACGGATTGAAATTTAAAACCGACCATAGAGCACTTATTCCTCGTCCTGAAACGGAAGAGCTTGTGGATTGGATCCTGCATGATAAACCTGACGATTTTAAGAGAGTTTTGGATGTAGGAACAGGCTCGGGCTGTATCGCCATTAGTTTGAAAAAATTTATGCCCGAATCATCTGTTGTAGCTTGGGATATATCTCAGGATGCGCTAAGTCTGGCTATGGAGAATGCCAGTATAAATGAGGTGAAAGTGGATTTTCAATTGCAGGATGTTTTAAATAGCAACGCTAATCTGTCACATTCATTGGATCTTTTGGTAAGCAATCCGCCTTATGTTACCATGAAAGAGAAGAAGTTAATGATGCCCAATGTGTTAAACTTTGAACCTCACCATGCTCTTTTTGTAGACGATGAACGGCCTCTTCTGTTTTATAATGCAATTGCCCGAATGGGTCAAGAGATGCTTCGGATAGGAGGATGGCTCTATTTTGAAATTAATGAAAGCTTGGGTGTAGAAACGGAGAAGCTACTCTGTGAATTGGGATATTCACGTGTTGAATTGAAGAAAGATCTTCATGGACGTTTTCGAATGATACGTGCAGTCTGGAATGGTTAGAAAGTATCCTTAGCAAGAAACTCATTGCACATTTTCATCAACTCCTCAAAAAAAGGAGTGAACTGAGATTCAAGAAGGTCAATATTTTCTTTCACCTCATTTGTGGCCCAATTGCTATAGTCAGGTAAAGAGGTGTGCGTGGACATGATATATAAAGTCTTTCTCAACCCAGCCAAGTGTTTGTAATTTTCTAATCTGCGACTTCTTATTAAATATGGGAGAAACTGTTTTACCCCATTAGGTAAAGAGAAGTACTTTCTGATAAATAACCTGTGGGTACCACTAACATAAGCACGTAGTGTTTGGTCTGAGTATTTGTGCCAGTTCCGCGCCAAAATATAATCATAAACAACATCAACTACTACACCAGAGTACCTTCGGTATTTGGGTCTAAATATTTGCATACTCTCTTTTACCAATGGATGTTTGTCTGTAAACTCGTCAATTTTTCTGTGAAGCAAGATGCCCTTCTGTACTTTCTCAGGATATTTCAAAAACTGATTTCCTTTCACATAGTCGCCAATGAAATTCCCGATTTTAACTTCGGGGTCTGTGCCTGACAGTAATATATG
>CAZJDS010000296.1:0-3293 GCA_964544795.1 uncultured Alkaliflexus sp.
CTCTTTGAACGTTGCGGGCATCGGCTTCGATGCTTTTGTTAGCCATAAGTTTGCTGCAAAAAAGAACAGGGGTCCTTTGGCCTACATGCAGCTAATTACCAAAGAGTTTATGGATTATAAGTCCTCTACTTATAAAGTGACTATCAATAATGAAACCCGCGAATGGGATGCTTTTATCATAAGTTTCGCAAACTCTACACAATATGGAAACAATGTGCACATAGCACCAGAAGCTTGTATTGACGATGGATTAGTTGATGTGTGCGTTATTCGTGATTTCCCAAAATATACAGCTCCAGCACTATTGATTAGTATGTTGGATCAAAGCATCGGTCTCAACAAATATGATATGATTATTAAATCACCCAAGGTGATAGTTGAGCACAAAACGGGTTTATTGGGACATGTGGATGGAGAACCAGTTCATCTCGGAAAAATTGCAGAAGTTGAAGTGATGCATTTGGCATTAAAAGTGGTGGCTCCTTCGCCAGAATTACGTCAGAGCCAGAATTTGCTGTCGCCTTTTATTGAGATGCTGCCAAATCTTCCGAACATTAATCCTATTGGACGAGGTGGAAATGTAAACTTGATTTCCAAAACGTAAATGGGAAGCCACAAAATTTTCGAATTAGAGCAGCAAAGCTGATTTTCAAAACGTAGATATTAAACCACGGATTAAAAGATTTGACACGAATTTTCAAATCCAGATAGGAACCTCGAATTTCGCTTACCAGAGTTGCAAAACCACCCCGTCTGATATTTCGTACCTCAATATCATCCACCCTTCCTTTAATTAAGGAGGGGAGCTATTGTAAAACGCATTTTCAATTACGAGAAATTTGGTCACGATGTAAATTAGCTCCTGGCTTTTTCAATGTGCCACTCAAATCAGTCATCATGTAATTGCAATTATATAAATATCAAATAATTACAAACTAAGTTTGGAAATGATGATGAAGTCAGGAGAATCGATTTTTTATGAGTTGCAAAACCACCCCGTCTGCTTTAGAGGGTAGTATTTAAAAAAAAGATGTCCAACCTCGCATGAGATTGGACATATATCTTATATCATTATAGGCTACAAGCTTCAAGCCTTCCTACCGAGCTATCTTACTAATTTACTATAACCTATCCAACTAACCCCCTACTTATACAATCATCCCTGCTGCCACCGTTTCATTGGTTGCTTCGTCAATAAGAATAATGCTCCCTGTGGTGCGGTTCACTTTGTAAGAATCGAAAAATAGCGGTTTGGTAGTGCGGATAGAAACTCGTGCAATATCATTCATCACTACCTCCTTATCCTCCATATTTTTTTCTAATTTATTGATGTCCATTTTATACTGAACTTCTTTGATCATACAACGAACTTCGCTGGTGGTATGCTTTAGTGCATATTTACCATTGGGCGTCATCTTCTTTTCATTAAACCAAGAGATCATCACATCCATATCTTGACTAATCTGAGGCTTTTGCCCATTGGTAGATTTTATCAACATGTCTCCACGAATAATATCTATATCGTCTTCTAACGTGATGTTAAGAGATTGAGGAGCAAAACCTTTATCTAAAGATTCGTTAAACAAGTCAATACTCTTCACCTTGGAAACAATTCCTGAAGGCAACACAGTTACCTCATCCCCCACATTAACCACTCCACTGGCAACACGGCCTCCATACCCACGGTAATCTGGCCAATCTTTGGATTGTGGACGAATTACATATTGAACTGGGAAACGGAAATCGTCGCGGTTTAAATCACTCCCAATATGGATGTGCTCCAACAAATACATTAAAGTAGATCCTTCGTACCAATTCATTTTAGTACTTCTCTCCACCACATTGTCCCCTTCCAGAGCGCTCATAGGGACAAAGCGTACATCTTTCACTGAAAGTTTTGAAGCTACCGCCTCGAAGTCTTTAACAATGTCATTGTAAACAGATTCATTATATTCCATCAAATCCATTTTATTGATACATACAATAATGTGTGGAATTTGAAGTAAAGAAGCTATAAAAGCATGTCTGCGAGTTTGCTCTAAAACGCCGTGACGAGCATCCACCAAAATAAGCGCAGCATTCGCAGTGCTGGCGCCAGTAACCATATTTCGGGTGTACTGAATATGTCCAGGTGTATCTGCAAGAATAAATTTTCGCTTAGGTGTAGCAAAATATCGGTAGGCCACATCAATGGTGATGCCCTGCTCACGCTCAGCACGCAGCCCATCAGTAAGCAATGCCAAATTCACCTGCTCTCCACCCGTGCGAACACTGGCACGCTCAATGGCTTCCATCTGATCTTCAAAAATAGCTTTTGAGTCATACAGCAATCTACCAATCAATGTGCTTTTACCATCATCTACGTTGCCAGCAGTAGTAAACCGCAGCAACTCCATATCTAAATATCCTTTGTTGTTCTTCTCCATAATCATCTTTTGAAACCTAATTTAAAAATAGCCTTCTTTCTTTCGATCTTCCATAGCTGCCTCAGAGCGCTTATCATCAGCTCTTCCACCTCGTTCTGTGGTGCGAGTGGCGGCAACTTCTTGAATAATATCCTCAAGACTATTCGCAGTAGATAGAGTAAGACCTGTACAAGTAATATCACCAATGGTGCGACAACGAACCTGCATCATTTTAGGTATTTCAGTGTCGCGCAACTGCATGAATGGAGCAGTAGCCATAATAACACCGTCGCGTTCAAAGACTTCACGCTGATGCGTAAAATATAGTGATGGTAATTCTATCTCTTCCATGTAGATGTATTGCCATACATCCATCTCTGTCCAGTTGCTAATTGGGAAAACACGGAAATGTTCGCCCATATTCTTGCGTCCATTAAAAAGGTTCCAAAGTTCTGGCCGTTGGTTGCGTGGATCCCACTGACCAAACTCATCCCGATGGGAGAAAAACCGTTCTTTTGCTCGTGCTTTCTCTTCATCTCGACGAGCACCTCCCATGGCGGCATCAAACTTCAACTCTTCCAATGCATCTAAAAGTGTAACGGTCTGCAATATATTGCGACTGGCGTTAAATCCTTTCTCTTCATTTGCACGACCTTTATCGATGGAGTCTTGAACCAGACGCACCATACATGTGCCACCTGTCTCTTCCATCAATCGATCACGATATTCAAGTGTTTCAGCAAAGTTATGACCTGTATCAATATGCAACAAAGGAAATGGCACTTTTGCAGGCCAAAATGCCTTACGCGCTAAATGATACATAACGATTGAGTCCTTACCGCCCGAAAAGAGCATAACGGGATTTTCAAACTGTGCGGCCACTTCACG
>CAZJDS010000297.1:0-3247 GCA_964544795.1 uncultured Alkaliflexus sp.
TGCTACGGAAGTTTCCACATGCAAATCTTCATCAAAAACTTGTGGTGCGCGATATCCCTTAGAATAAGAAGCGCGTGCCTGAAAATTACGATTCAAACCATAAAGAATATTCACCCGTGGACTTAGAACGGTGTTCGATAATTTCGGGTTGAGTGCCATTTTGTTTTCGATGGAGTAATAATCCATTCGCAACCCTGCGGAAAGCGAGAACAAGCCCATTCTTCGTTCCCATTGGCCGAAAAGCCCTCCCACAGTATTGTTTTGATTGGCCACTTCTCTATTGTCGTGTATAATGGCTTCAACTTCTTGCGTGGAGGTATTGATCTCATAGGTTCTGTAGCCCAATTTTTTATCTTTCAATTCTCCTCCATTTATTTCTGCGCCCATTACTACAGTGTTCACACTTGAAATTATTTTATATTGACTACCAGCAGAATAGGTTAGGTCATTTGTTGTTCCATAAGCATCCAGAGCACGAGAAGCGCCATAATAAGAATCTCTATCTACAGTTTGCCCAGCCAGATGGAAAGAAAGCTCCTGATCGGCTTTTGTAAATAGATGATAGCCTAAATTGATAGAGTTGATCCTGTGATCTGTAGCTTCAGTAATGAGTGTTTCATGCATCGGCAGATCAAATGAATCTCCACCTCTGCGCATCTCATTGATGTGAAAATAGTCGGCTGTTATTTTACTTTTCAAACTGGGTTTTAAATTATAATGTAGCCCTACTGATGTATTTCTAATTTTTGCCAATTCAGAAAACCCATCACCATTGGCATCGTATGGAGAACGATTACGTTGAAAACCATATAAGGCTAAACCTTGTTTGCGATCTTCAGAAGTTAGCGTCGTGTTAAATTGAAAGGTGTTTTCCGGTTGAGCGTTGTGGCCTACTCCAACCATCGACGATTGCAATTGCACTTCATATTGATTGTTGATGGGTTCGCGTGTAATCACATTCACTGTGCCTGCAATGGCGTTGCTCCCATAAAGTGCAGAACCTCCACCGCGAACCACCTCCACGCGATCAATCATATTAGCTGGCATCAACTCGAGTCCGTAAACTGAAGCCAAGCCGCTAAAGAGAGGTCTTCCGTTAATTAAAATTTGAGAGTATGGACCATCCAATCCATTCATACGAAGCTGGTTGGAACCACAATTGCCACAGGTGTTTTCTATGCGTAAACCAGGACAGAAAGCCAATCCTTCGCTGAGTGAGTTGGATTGAAGTCGAGCCAGCAAATTGGCATCCAAAGTATTTACAATTACAGAAGATTCTGTGCGTTTACGAGCAGTCCTATCGGCGGTCACTACCACCTGTTCAAGCAATAGTGCATCCTCTTCTAAGTTTAATAAAATATCTTTTGAGGATGAGTTAACACTTACTTCAAGTGGTTTATATCCTAATGCTTGTGCTCTTAATTGATACTCTCCCGGAGGCACATCCAGCTTAAAACTTCCATCAGCTGCAGACGAGGTTCCGATACTTGATGATTTTATTTGAATGGCTGCATAGGGTAGAGGAATTCCCTTGTAAGTAACTTGTCCATGAATGGTAAAGAGGGGTGGTTTTTCTTCTATTGCAGCCGCTGGTATTACCAGAAAGATGGATAGGCAGAAAAATAGTATGGCGTTGAAATTCATTATTCAAAATAGGTTGATAAGTGATTTTAAAGAAGAATGTTAGAGAACATTGACAAGTTTGGTTAATACTTACGACTGAATTTAGACCATAAATAGCTATGGCGAGTTACCCTGAAGCCATATTAAATGAAATATGAAGCTGTAGAGATGCAGCTTTTAAATAAAAAGCACTCATTGACTTCATTTCAGTAATAAGAAATGCGTCATTCCAAATTCTCTAACTGATTTAATAAGTGGTTGCTCTTTCCTAAGGATAATGATAATCTATTTGGAAAGACAGCTTTTATGCAAGCTCGGAGGGAGGTCCTCTTAAATAGGGAGTAAAAAGTATTTTTGAGGAGTAACTTTGTGCCTTGTATGTCGAAATTTGAACAACAATAGTAGCTACAATAATACCTGAGGGTGTACTTTGCTCTAGATAGTGCTGAAGATCAGGTAATATTTGATACACAGAACTATTGTGGTGATGATTTTCATCGTCAGAATCATTGTGTGCAAGCGGGTGGGAGTGAACAACTTTTTCGCCCGTTTCTAAAGTGTGTGTATGGAGGAAAAAAGTGTAAGAGAGAGCAATAAAAAGATGAATAACCAATAGGATCATTCCTGTTGGTTTGATTAAATGCAAGCGTGCAAATGTATTGTGCTTGTGGTTCATCGTCTGATTGCTCTTAACTTATATTTATGCCGACAAATTTGAAGATAATAGTGAGAATAACCCATCCCTACTAATGGTTAATTTTCAACCGCCCGCTTTTTTAGCGTTGTAACCTTTATTATTTAAGAAAAGTAGAATTTTTTCTCGATGATCGCCTTGAATCAAGATCTCACCATCTTTAGCACTTCCACCACTTCCGCAAAGACTCTTTAGCACTTTCTCCAACTCTTTTAAGTCATCCACAGAACCTACAAAATCAGTAATTAGGGTCACAACCTTTCCTTTTCTCTGTTTTTTATCCAGCCAGATTTTAAGCTGTTGTTTTTCAGGAGGAAGTGTTTCTATGTTCTCATTTTCAACTGGGGGTTGATAGTTGGGGTTGGTACTATATATGATACCACCTTGTGAATTTTTTTTTGACATCGCTTTTTGCTTTGGATGCAAATATAGTAAAAAACTGTACAAAGGATTTATTTAGATTCTGTGTAAATAGAGAGGAGATAGGAAGATTTTATGCATGGCATATCAATAATCACTAATTTTGCACTTTAAAAATAAAAGGTCATTGTCAATTTATTGTTTCAATGTGATATGACCCATCTTAGGGGTTTTGCTTGTTTTAGATCGCTGCTAACTCAATAGTAGGATAAGTAAACTGAAAAGTCCCATAGATTCATAAAACTGAAAATTATAGTATATATGAAACGCGCATGAGAATAGTTTGTCACAAAGGGGAATCGAAGATTAGCGTAGCTAATGACTCTTGGTGCGAGTTCCATTTGGCCATTAAAAATAAATTATAAACATGAAACGAGCCATGAGAGAGCTTCTCACAAAGGGGATGATTATTAAGGCGAGTTCCATATGGCCATTAATAAACAAATTATAAACACATGAAACGAGCATGAGAATAGAATCTCACAAAGGTGAATGACTATTGATGCGAGT
>CAZJDS010000298.1:0-3237 GCA_964544795.1 uncultured Alkaliflexus sp.
GGCTTTCATGCGGATTGGGCAATGCCCACTTACAGCATCGTTCGGTTTTTGCTTTATGCATTCATGTTTATCTTGATATTTCCCTATTTGCCAGGATCTGATTCCAATATTTTTCAGGGAGTATCGGTTTTTTTGGGAGTCCTCTTTTCTTTGGGTTCTACTTCGGCTATCGCCAACATGGTGGCAGGATTGGTCATTACGTATATGCGTCCGTTTAAAATACACGACTTTATTATGGTGGGGGATGTAAAAGGACATGTGTTGGAAAAAACTCTGTTGGTAACAAGAATAAAAACACCTAAAAATGAAGTGGTGACCATCCCGAACTCTTCTGTGCTTTCTGGTAATACAGTAAATTACAGTACAGAGTCGGCCGCTGGTCAAGGACTCATCATCAGTACAACCGCCACGATTGGTTACGATGTGCCTTGGAAAGAAGTGCACCAAGCATTAATTGATGCTGCTTTACAAACGCCCATGGTGGAAAAAGAACCCATCCCATTTGTTTTACAAACCAGTTTGGATGATTTTTATGTAGCTTATCAGTTGAATGCATACACTAAGCATTCTGGACAACAGGGGCATATCTATTCAGGCTTGCATCAAAACATTCAGGATGTCTTTAATCAAAGAGGTATAGAAATTATGTCGCCTCACTACCGCGCTCATCGAGATGGCAATTTGACTACCCTACCTGAAAACTATCACCCAGATAATTACAAAGCACCCGCATTTCATGTGAACATAGAAAAAGGAAAAGAATGAAATTAATGAGACCTATTATTTATCAATTGTTGCCCCGTTTGTTTGGTCATACCAAAGGAGCTAACAAACCCAATGGAACTATAGATGAGAATGGATGTGGGAAATTCAATTACATTACACATGAAGCATTACGATCTATTGCATCTTTAGGCACCACTCACGTTTGGTACACTGGCATCATGGAACATGCCACTAAAACCGACTATTCGTCCTACGGTATTGCAAAAGATGTGGCTGAAGTGATAAAGGGTGAGGCTGGATCACCTTATGCTATTAAAGATTATTACGATGTTGATCCTGATTTGGCAGAAAATGTCTCTAACAGAATGGAGGAATTTCAGCAATTGGTGAAACGTACGCATGAAAATGGATTGAAAGTGATTATAGATTGGGTGCCTAACCATTTGGCACGCAACTATGTTTCAGATGCCGCTCCCGAAGGGGTTCTTCCTTTTGGAGCCAATGATGATTCTACAAAACATTTTGAAGCAAATAACAACTTCTATTATTTACCTGGTACAACTTTCAAGTCGCCCACATCCAATGAAGGAGAAGAGAAATGGTATGAAGAACCTGCTAAAGTTACTGGCAATGACTGTTTTTCTCCCTCTCCCTCTATAAACGATTGGTATGAAACCATTAAGCTCAACTATGGCGTAGATGTTATGAATGGATCAGCAAAATATTTTGATCCTATTCCAGATACTTGGCATAAGATGTTGGAAGTGATTCTTTTTTGGGCTGAGAAAGGGGTGGATGGTTTCCGCTGCGATATGGCAGGAATGGTGCCTTTGGAATTCTGGCATTGGGTCATCGACAAAATAAAAGAAAAGTATCCAACGATTATATTTATTGCAGAAGTTTATAAAGCTGCAAAATATCAAGCGTTCCTTGCTGCAGGTTTTGACTATCTTTATGATAAAGTTGTGATGTACGATGAGGTTAGAGCTGTAATGGAAGGCAAGTCTCCTGTCTCCTCCATCACTCGTGCTTGGCAGCAGACAGAGGGGTTACACAGCTCTTTGCTTTACTTTATCGAAAATCATGATGAGCAGCGCGTCGCCTCAGAGTTTTTTGCCAACAATGCCCAGATTGGAATTCCTGCAATGACGGTGATGGCTTGTATGTTTAACAATCCTTTGCTCATCTATTTTGGACAAGAACTGGGTGAACGAGGTATGGAAGCTGAAGGATTTAGCGGATTGGATGGACGCACCACTATTTTTGATTATTGGTCTGTGAAAACCATTGATGAATGGAGGTCTGGTGGCACTTGGAGTGGAGAGAATCTCGAGCCATCCGCAAAAGAGTTGAGAGATGATTATAAAAACATTTTACAGTTGATAAACAAAGAACCTGCCCTCACTTCCAATGGGTTTTACGATGTGATGTGGGCCAATAAAAACAATCCAGCGTGGGACAGTGATCGGATGTTTGCTTTTTTGAGATATGGAGAAGGGCAATGTCTATTGGTAATTTCTAATTTTAGTTCCGATGAGAGGAGCTATCGCCTTATTGTTCCTGAGGAAGCTTTTAATCATGCAGGAATTAGTGTAAAGGAACTTTTTACTGGCACCGACATGCTGAATAAAAATGCTGATATCAATTTTCCAGGTGAAGTAGCGGAGATGGCAGGTTTGGGAGGGAAAATAAAAGGATATACTTCGGCTGTTTATAATTTGAAATGGAGCAATCCACGTTAACATCTTACTGAAAAACTCTTTGTATTTTGGTTATCTTTGTATTTTAAAACTAACACAAGGTTTTATTAGTTTCCAGGCGCTTTATTTTGTCGAATCAGTTTTATTATAAGTTCTTTAATCATGTTAGATAGTTCTCAAGTAGTAATTGAAAATTTAGTAGTTCATCACATCGGCTCTCGTGCTGAAGGGCAACCTGTAAAGTTTTCTAAAGACACTTTTCGTTTGCAAGATGAAGAGACGGTGGGAGGTGTATTGAAAACCTATTTTTTCAACTCTTTTAAAACTGAAGCATATTACAATTTTATCGGAGCTGAACAAGGAACTCCTGGTTTGGTTTATAAGATGGCTGCTGAAGTGTTTGATGAACCTTCTCACTTTTACAATGCATCACTGCAATTGGCAGAGTTTCTTCATCAACAGAGCAATCATCCAAAAATACGTGGCGGCGAGTTTTACTTGGCACTGTTCCGTAACTGCGTGGTGGATGGCGAAGTGGTGGATGGATTGGGCATCTTTAAATCTGAAAACAAAGAGACATTTTTGAAGGTCTATCTCAAAGAAAATAATTTTGAGCTGGGCGCACAAGACGGCATCAATATTCGCAAATTGGATAAAGGGTGCATCATTTTTAATACAGAACGTGAGTTTGGATTTAAATCTGTGATGGTGGACAATATAAATAAAGGCAATGAAGCCCGTTTTTGGGCAGAAGACTTTTTAGCATTGCAGCCTCGTGAAGACAATTACTATTTCACCCAGAACTACATGA
>CAZJDS010000299.1:0-3230 GCA_964544795.1 uncultured Alkaliflexus sp.
TCGCCGAACCAATTTTTACTTCTGCCACATCTCTAATCCGAACTGGGCGATTGTTTATAGATTTGATGTAAGTTCTCTCCATCTCCTCAATATCAGAGGTTCGTGCAATCCCACGAACTACATATTCATTGCCGTGCTGCCGAACAGAACTTCCAGATGAGTTTTGGCTAATCTCACTAACTGCATCTGACAATTCACTTAGAGTGACGTTGTAATATTTCATCTTATCAGGATGAGCAAAAACCTGATATTGTTTGTAATCTCCCCCAATAATGGTCACTTGAGATACGCCACCCGTAGCTAAAATAGTGGGTTTGATACTCCACTCAGCAATGGTTCTTAAATCCATCATGCTTGTGCTATCGGCTTGCAGTCCGATTAAGAAAATCTCGCCCATAATGCTGGATTGTGGAGCAAGAATAGGCTGCTCAACCCCCATGGGCATTTCTGCTGAAACTGCAATCAGCTTTTCACTCACTATTTGCCGTGCTTTAAAAATATCGGTGTTCCAATCAAAATCCACCCAAACAAACGAGAACCCCTGAGCAGAAAGAGAGCGCACTCTTCGAACATGGGCAGCACCATTTACGGAAGTCTCAATGGGAAATGTAACCAGTCGCTCTACCTCTTCAGGAGCCATACCATGAGCATCCGTCATGATGACAACAGTAGGTGAAGTAAAATCCGGGAAAACATCCAAATCCATATTCATAGCGGTTCTTGTTCCCAGAACAACCAACAGCACTGAACTGAGGAGAATAAAGTATTTATTCCTCAGTGAAAATTTTATAATATTATCTAACATAGTTGTGCTATTTTAATGCATGTGGCCTGAATGGGCATCTAAATCACTCGTTGCTTCAGCCAATTTTACCATGATGGCACCTACCGTCACAATGCGGTTCTGTGGTTCAACTCCTTTGATTATCTCCGTTCGCAAACCATCCGTTGCACCAATCTTCACCTCTCTCTTCTCAAAGAGTTCGGGGTGAATTTGCACAAAAACGAAGTAGTTGCCTTGCTCTTCTAATAATGCACTGTTGGGAATAGTGAGAGTTTCTGCATCGGTCATAATCTTTAAATAAATCTCCACAAAACCACCGGAAACAAATGCTCCATTGTTTTCGATCTGCAAAGAGATAGGAATTAAGTAATTTTCGTGACTGGCGCTTCTTCCAAAAGAAAGTATTTTACCATTTAACTCTTCCAAGGTGTAAGCGTAGTTATCGTGCATGGATCGGATGGTTGCAGAGTTCAGCGCACTCAAAACAGGCGCATATTTCTGCTGCACATCTGCCCGAAGCATCAAAGTTCTATTTTGAGCGACAACAACAATGGGCTGACCCGCTTCTACAGATTGGCCATTTCGAACGAGCACTTGCTGAATATAGCCATCCATAGGACTTACAATCTTTTGTCCAGATGCAGAAAAGTTCTTACTGTAGTTGTCGTAAACAGCTTTGGCATTTTTATATTGATTCTTCGCATTCAACAACTCTCTCTCCGATACAATTTTATCCTTGACCAGCTCACTCATCCTTTCGTAATCTGACTTAGATTTCACATAATTATTTTGAGCTTCCAAAAACTGAATAGAAGCATTGCTGCTCGCCAATCCACTGCTGGATATGGAATAAAGTACTTGTCCGCTTAAAACTTTACTTCCTTCCAATAAATGATCGGGAGAAAAGAGTACAATACCGTTACTATTGGCCGATACGACAGCTTCATCATTTGGAGCGGGTAGAACCTGAGCCGTTGTTTTAATCACCTGGCCAAAAGGTTCAACTTGAGGATGGTCTGTGGCAAAATCTACCTTCCACGACTGTTCCTTTGTAAACGAAGTGGCAGTAGTGGGAAAATGCATCTTCTCTTTTGTCGAAAAAATGGCTTCATTTTCATCACTAAACACTTCCACTTCTGAAATTATCAGTTGAGAATTTCCTTGATCGGTAACAACATCAAAGATTAACGACCCTATTCCCCCAGTTTCTGGTTTCAGATTAAAGATATAAATCCCTTTGGCCGTTGGCTTTTCAAGAGTATGTTGAATCTCGACGCCCTTTACATCAAGGCGAACAGATACAGCTCCTTCCTCCAAAGCTTTAAAATCAGATAAGTGCGTAAAATGTGTAATTAAGGTGGCAGTTTTCCCCACCACAAAAGGGTCAGTTTCAGCGTACAGCTCAAAATCGTTGTTGTAATTTGTCAGAAGAAGCTTTGTTTCACCATACGCCTCTTCGCGGCTATTGTTCTTATTACTCGTATTGCAACCAGCTACCAGCAATGCAAAAGCCACTATTAAAAAGAAATAGCTTTTCATTCTTAAAAATTTTATGTAAAATATAAAGTCGAGATACCTCAGTTCACACAGAAAAACCTATAGAGAACTGTTCGATGTAAGAAATTGTAGAAAATTTAAGAGAGTACTGGAGGTCCCCTTAAGAAAATGGTTCCAGGGATAAATTGTGAGGTGGCAAGAAGGCCTGTTGCAGAAAATCGCTTTACCTCATCGACAGAATATTGAGTAAAATTACAACTAAATAGTTCTATTACACATAAGAACGATAGAACAATCTGAATCTGTTCGTCCACGTCAACATTTTCAGATCGAACATAACTAAAGTTGTCGGTCACCGCTATGTGATGATGTAGAGGGAGATCTTTTTCACAACATTTTCCCTCTTGTGATAACGGTTGTTTACTTTCACCTTCTAAGGGAAGATGATATGATTGATAGTTGAGCTCTGCATTTTCAGCAATCGGATTCCAGCAAAATATTTTAACCAAAGAGTCGGACTCATGATGATGAGGAATCGCATCATGAATCAATATTATCAGAAATGATAACAGCAACGATATAGTATAGAATTTATTCTTCAAAATTAATTTGTAAACATAATGGTAAAACCAGAAAGAACAAATATATATAAAAAGATGCAAACATCTTCTATAGGTTTCGACCTATTTAGCTTATCAACACGCAACAATTCAAAACCCTTCCTGTTTTTTAAGCCATAAAATAAGATCGTGCCTAAGAGAAACTATTAAACAATAAACACCTCAATCCGTAAGATGTTCCCTTAAACTCCTTATTTTTATCCATTCATAAGAAAAACAGAGATATGTCAGAAATCATAAATAACACATCAGAGCGATTACAAGAGCTGTTGGCCTTTACCAAGGCAATGATAGAAAACAATTCTGTTACCTTGCCGTTGGATAAAGCC
>CAZJDS010000300.1:0-3218 GCA_964544795.1 uncultured Alkaliflexus sp.
GACAATCCTTCCGATTCATGGGTTTCAATCAACTCAGACTTTATGGAACCAGGAGTCGGATATTTGGTCTATACTGTTGGTGATCTTGCTTTTACTGGTGACATCAATCGCGTTTCGACAACCCATGACCTTGTAAGAACCATTGGCAAGGGGTATGGTTGGAATGTGATGGGTAATCCGTTTACTGCTGGTATGAAATGGTCAGAGTTGGATATTAATACTGCAACAGTGGAAAACAGTTATTGGATATGGAACCCTCTCAATAAAATTTATGGTGCGTTTAATCAAGAGGTGGGTGTTGGGTTGGGATTGGATGGTACAATCCCTTCCAATCATGGTTTTTTGGTGAAACTAAAAATTGGTGAGACTACTGGAAGTATAACTTTTGATCCTAAAGCAATGGTTGCCAATAATACCAATTATTTGAAATCATCATCCAAAAGCAAACCTCACATGAAAATATCTGCAGGTGATGGTGTTTTTATAGATCAACTGGCGATTGCTTTTGTATCTGATGCAGCTCAAGGTGTGGATAAATACGATACCGAAAAGTATTTTGGTAGTGGAAATACTTTAGAAATTTTTAGTGTGGAAGGGTCTTCTAAGCTTTCTATAAATTCGTTGCCAGAAACAAATGAAGAAACTACTGTAGGCTTAGGTTATAGAGCTTCTAAAGCAGGGACATATACTATTCATCTTAATGAAAATTATTTAGAGCACCCAGAAATTATTTTGACAGATTCTAAGATGAATACTATGGTAGATTTGATCTATCAAGGGTCTTACATATTTACTGTGGATAAGCAAGAGACAAATAATTCACGATTTACGCTTACTTTTCCTGCAAAAGTTTCTACCTCTATAGAAAAAGTTGTACCGATCAATGATATGAGGATCTATTTAAAAGATGGAGATGTTATAGTTGATATACTAAGTGAAACTAAGTCTCTAACCTACGAAATGATAGGGGTTTCTGGAAATGTAGTAGATAATGGGAATCTTCATTTTGGTTTTAATAATTTAGGAAAATTCCCTTCAGGTCTATATATTGTTAATACTCGTAATGCTGAGGGAGTAATTATAAGTAAAAAATTGTTGGTTACTTACTAAGAAATTTATAGTTATATCCAATTGATGACATAGAATGAAGAGAAAGAAAACATATAGATCGCCTAGTATCGAATTGGTTAATATAGATAGAGAGTTTGTTCTGTTACTAAATTCTACAACTGAAGAGACTGGTCCAGGACACGATGGTCCTGAGGAGTTAGGTGCACCTCAAGGAACAGAGCATCTCGATTCTTTTAATAAAAACAATTTAAACAACAACCCCTTCGAGAAATAATTCTCAAGGGGTTGCCCTTTTCACTCTTCCTTGTTCCCATATTTGCCTGGAGAAACACCGTACTTATTTTTAAAGCTTTTAGAGAAAGCAGACAGGCTTGAGAATCCCACTGCATACATGGTTTCTGTAACGTTAAACCTTTTGCTTTTGATGAGAATAGCTGCCTTTTGTAAACGGTAATCTATAATGAGCTCTTTGGTGGAGCGTCCTGTAATCTGCTTGAGTTTACGATAGAGATGGGTGGCACTCATATTGGTTTTTGCAGCAATATATTCTACCGTGAGGTTGGAGTCTGAGAGATTGTTTTCTATGAGAGACATCACTTCTGAAAGGAGTTGTTCATCAGGATTATAACTGTTATTTTCAGGGACAGAAGGAGTTAGTATAAGTTGGTTTTTTATAAACTCTGAGAGTTGACGATCCCTTTTAAAAATAGCATCAATGCATGATCGTAAATAGTCAATATCAAACGGTTTGGTAATATACATATCTGCACCACTCTGCATACCTTCTAACTTCTGTTCTTCCATACTCTTGGCTGTTAAAAGTATTACTGGCAGATGGGCAGTGCTTCTGTCTGCTTTAATTTTAGCGCAGAGTTCCAAACCATCCATAATAGGCATCATCACATCAGAAATCACCAAGTTTGGACGTTCCTCCTTAATGACCTTCCACCCTTCTTGACCATCTTTAGCCAGAATTAAATGAAATTCTGTTTGCAAGTTCCAACGTACAAAGTCAAGAATATCTTCGTTGTCATCAACGATTAAGATTCGTTTGGAGGAGGCAGGGGGTATCTTGAGCAAGGATTGCGAATCATTGGATTTTAATGCTTTTACTTCAACATCTTGCGTGTTGTTGTATTCTTTTGGAGGATCACATGTTGTTAAAGTGAGTGTGAAAATGCTTCCTTGGTGAACACTGCTGTTTACGGTTAACGTTCCCTTGTGCATTTTAACGTATTCATTTGCCAGCGTAAGCCCTATACCTGAACCCGTCTTAATATGTTTGCTTTGTTCTGCTGTTTGATAAAATTGATCAAATATGTGTAGTTGGTCGTTTTCGGAAATACCCGATCCTGTATCTGATATTGTAATTTCTATTTGCTGGTTGATCCTCTTTATCTGTATGCTAATTGTTCCTCCAAAAGGAGTGTATTTAAAAGCATTAGAGAGTATGTTAAATAATACTATTTCAATTTTTTCTCGATCAATAAGTGCGAATATGGGTTCATTGGATCTTTTGATTGTATAATTAATTTCATTTCTGGACGAGATATCATTGAAGAATTGAAATACCTCATCACATAGTTGGTTCATTTCGACTGGAAGGGTGGATAAATTTATCTCTGAAGTTTCAATTTTCCGAAGATCCAAAAGTTGATTTACCAATTTATAGAGCCGTTGAGCGTTGCGGTAGGCAAGCTGCAACATTTTTTCTTGTACTGGGTTTGAAGGGTTTTTCAATAACTGTTGGATGGGCGGTAAAATAAGACTCAGTGGGGTGCGGAACTCATGTGATATGTTGGTGAAGAAATTAATTTTGGTGTTATACATCAATTCGCTGTGTTCACTTTCCAATCGGAGTATGTTCATTTCATTTTTCAACTTCTGGCGATAGTTGTATATGTGAAAAATAAGATAGGTGAGTGCAATAATTAAGATTATATAGAGGAGGATAAAACCTTTGCTCAAAAACAACGAAGGTGAGATATGAAAGGTCATAAGTTTTGTTTTGCTCCAATTTCCCAACCGATTAGTTCCCGCAATTTCAAATTGATAATCGCCTGGTTTAAGATTAGAAAATACGGCAAAATTTTTCTCGCCTGAGGTCACAGTCCATTTATCCTCATCTGGAAGAAGACGATATTTGA
>CAZJDS010000301.1:0-3214 GCA_964544795.1 uncultured Alkaliflexus sp.
GATGTGCTTGCAATGAAAACTTATCCGTAACAAAGGTCTGACCTACGTTAGCTTTTATCGTGTTGAAAGCGCCATAGTGAATTTGTGCACCTGTTTTTGTCTTAGTGTTTGCAGCCGTGTACATATTGATTGTACCTCCCAATCCAGATCCGTACAAAGCAGAAGCAGGTCCTTTCAGAATCTCTAATCTATCAATCATTTGCAAATCGATATCCTCGGGATTTGAAACCCCATCGGAAGATGTGATGGGAATATCGTTTAAATAAAATTTAATTCTGTTGGTATTATAAGGCGTTCTACTTCCCATACCACGAATTACAATTCTGCTGGTAGCATAGGTTCCGTTTTGCATAGAAACTCCTGGTAAAGAATTGATAGTTGTTGCCATGGAGTTGGCATCCCAAGCCGTAATGGACTTGTCGGTAAGAACCGATATGCTGCCAGGTATGCGATTTAATTTGCTGTTCGATTGATAAGCATTTATGGTCACCTCTCCCAAAGGTATGATGGTATCTGCTTCTGTTACACCATTCCTATTTTGAGCAGAAATACTCCACAATCCTAAAAGCAAGAATAGTAAAACAAAAGAAAAACGATAAAAGTGAATCATAAAAATTTAGAATCTATTCAACAGGAACCAGTCTCACAATTCTGCCAGGATTTTCAAGCCCTATATAAACTAAACCTTCGGGACTCATCACAACATTTCGAACACGTCCAATTCCTTCAACTAATTTTTCTTGGTGAACCACTTTTTGATTGTCAATCACAATCCTTTCAACGTAATCGAATCGAAGAGAACCAACAAGAATATTGTTTTTCCAGTTTTTAAATCGATTTCCTGTAACAAATGTCATTCCGCAGGGAGCTATGGATGGCGTCCATTGAATAATGGGTTGTTCCATTCCTTCCTTGTGCGTTAGTTCTGTTAGGGTTGTGCCGTCGTAATTTTTGCCATACGATATAACGGGCCAGCCATAGTTTGCACCTGGTTTTATTAAGTTTAATTCATCACCTCCCATGGGTCCATGTTCTGTTTCCCACAAATCACCAGTTACAGGATGAAAACAATTCCCTTGTGGATTTCTGTTACCATAGCAATAGATAGATTTAATGGCACCTGGCGTATTTACAAACGGATTGTCTGCAGGTATTCTGCCATCATCATGAATTCTATGAATCTTACCATTGGTATTGTCCAGCTTTTGCGGAAAGTCAAAGTGTTGACCCCGTTCGCCTATACCAAAATAGAGATATCCCTTGCCATCGAAAGCTAATTTGCAACCAAAATGCTGTCCTCTATTGGTATCGGGTGTACCTCTGAATAAAACCTCCTGATCTATAAGTCTATTACCATCCAAGCGTGCACGCATGACTGCTGTATTACCAATTCTCTTACTGCTCTCAGTATTTAATGCAGAATAAGAGATGTAAATCCATCCATTTTCATCATAATCAGGATGAAGTGCCAAGTCCAACAATCCCCCTTGTCCAAAAGCCATGATAGGCGGTAAACCTTCAATGGGTGGAGAAAGCTTTCCATTAGAAAAAGTGTGCAACGTTCCACTTCTTTCAGAGATCAACAAATCACCATTGGGTAAAAAAGCAAGTCCCCAGGGCACATCCAATCCCAACACAACTGTATCTATCACAAAGTTATGAACCTCAGACTCTATAACCTGATTGACATGAACGCCTGGTTTCAATGACTCTCTGTCGGTTGGAATTCCTTTTTTAACGTAGAGGGCTAAAGCTTTAATCTCCTCATCGGAAAATGTTTTTTCGAAAGCAGGCATTCCCAATTCCAGAATTCCATTTTTGATGCTTTTTTCAATGGAAGATGTTCCCTCTTCATCCATCCAACTTTTATTTTCGAACTTTTCGAAATTTTCGCCATGGCATCCCAAGCAATAATTGATGTAATTTTCTGATGCTTTCCAATCTTTGTTGTCACCTTTAAGTGATGTGGAATTACAGGATATGTATCCGATTAAAAAAAGAAATAACAGGATGGCTATGGGTGTGAAATAATTCTTTAAAGCTTCCATGAGATTGATTTTTAATTGTGGTTGTTCTGAAAGATACAAAATACTGCTTCAAAGTAAAATTAAATATCTAAGCAACCACTTATGTTTATTAAAAATCGGTTTATAATCTACTCGGATTAAAATCAGTAAAACTATTGTTAATTTCATAAACACAAATAGCAGAGAAGGGTTTTAGTTGTAGAACGCTATTCGAGTGTTGTTACTATGGATTTTAAGAATTATGATTTAGACATTAACTGGGACATAAAACAAGAGGATTTCTACAAGAATTTTATTGTAAAGTCGTTTATTTTAAGAAGGTTGTTGCGTGGTTGTAGAATGGTGTAATAATTGGCTTTATCAGATTACCCCCCTTTTATGACCTATTATTCAACATCTTTAATTCATATACTTACTAAATTTGCTTAAACTAATTATAATCCAAATTATGAAAAAATCCATTTACTCCAAATTATTAATAGGCTTGATAAGCTTAATTCCTTTATCAGTCTTTTCTCAGGTCGAATTGACCAATGTATCTACTTCCATCACATGGCCGTTAGATTTGGGAACAGAGGGGCAAGTAGCCACTTATTCCGATTTAACATCAGATTATTTTAAAGCGGATCATATTGCTTTAGGGAGTAATCTTTCTTACGTTGATAAAACCACAACCTTTGGAGTTACCTATACACGTTTTCAACCAGCTGGACAATTAAATACGCCAGATGAGACTTGTAAAGTAGCTTTTAACATCTGGCCTAAAACAGGATTAAATTTCACTCCTACCGCTATCTCTTTTGATTGCATACGTTACGGTACCGATGGTGGATTAATTGATGTAATATGGAAATCATCAGATGGAGTCTCTACCAGTATAGCTACTGCATTATTGCCTAAAAGAAACAACGATGCCAGTGGTGCTGGAACTCATGCAACATACGATCTTTCAGGAGTCTCTGTACCTACTTCAACAGATGAATGCACATTGGAAATATACATTTACTCATTGGGTAACACCAAGCAAGTTGGACTGGCAAATGTAGTGATTGAAGGTACACTAAATCGTACGATTCTTTCTATTCCATCATACACCTTAACTACACCTGTTTCTCCTGTTGATGGCGGATCTATTAAAAACATGCCAGTGGGTAGTGAGTTTGATGAAGGAACAGAAATAACCATAA
>CAZJDS010000302.1:0-3178 GCA_964544795.1 uncultured Alkaliflexus sp.
CAAAAGTTTTTTTACTATAAAAATTAAAGGACTTATAATCAATGACAAAAGTAACGATAATCTTTGAGTGGTTGCTTGTGTTAATGCAATATCCCCAAATCTAAATTTATGATCTGGGGATATTAGTTTTCACCTGTTGATTTATTTAACAATGAACTTGCTCAGAATAATATAGATTTAGGGCGAAATAGTATTCAGAGTGGATTCAATTTTCGAATATTTATTTTACTTCTATAATGTTTGTATTAAAGTTTTTGAAGTTAATATTTTTAGCTCCAGATATTGAAATGGGATGTGTGACATTATTGAAATGACAATTTATGAAATCTATATCTGTTATTTGAATACTTTCTTTCAATCCTTTAATGAGAACTCCATTTTTACTTTTGTTGCTGGTGATATTGTCCATTACAATGTTTTTTATTACGGGTGGAAAATCACCAGTTCCATCTTCTGGTTCGTAATCTAGTTCGATGAGAAAGATCGATCCTTTACATTCACCCACCTCAATGTTACGTACGTAGAGTCCATCCACAAATCCTCCGCGTACTGTGTTTGATTTAATTCGTACGACACGATCTAGCTCTGGACTATCCATTTTGCAGTCTTCTACGAACACATTGCGAACGCCCGCTGATATCTCACTGCCTAACACGACACCACCATGTCCATCTTTCATAAAACAATTTCTAACAACAATATTTTCGCTGGGAATGGGAGTGTTTCGTCCATCGTTATTTCTTCCAGATTTTATAGCAATGCAATCATCTCCAGTGTCGAAAGTGCTGCCTTCGATTAAAACGTTGCGACAAGACTCTGGATTACATCCATCATTATTCGGGCCATGGCTAATTACAGTGACATTTCGAACAATAATATTGTTACAGAAGATGGGATGAATTACCCAAAATGGAGCATCCACAATAGTGACTCCTTCAATAAGGATGTTTGATGAGTGGATGGGACTGATAAATTGGGGTCTAAGTAGATCTTTTTGAGTAAGCACTCTTTCTTTGATGGGGGTATTCTCATCTACCCAATTCATCAGTTTTGGGCGTCCAGTATCATATTGGCTGGGCATGCTTTTATCCCAACCGAAATTGGTTCGCCCTTTCATCCACCACCAAGTTTCATTGGTTGCTTGTCCATCTAATTTTCCGTTTCCTGTTACAGCAATATTGGAAACTCCATTGGCGTATATTAACGGACGATAATTAATAACATCCATTCCCTCCCAACGGGTTTCTACAAAAGGAGTATAATCAGCTGGATTGTTTGAGAATTTTAAAATAGCGCCCTCTTCAAGATGTAAGTTAACATTGCTTTTTAAAGTGATAGGGCCTGTAAAAAAAACACCTTCAGGAATCACAACTTTTCCACCACCCGCTTTGCTGCATCGGTCGATTAAGCGGTTAATGATTTTGGTGTTGTCAAAACCACTGCCTGATTTTCCTTTGTAGTCGGTAATTTTATAACTTCTATTTGGAAATTGAGGTTCTTTAATACTATTCAAAATTGAATCTGCCTTCAACCAAGGATCGGTGGCTTTAAGTAATGAAGGAGTTGTAATTAGAAATACCATACTCCAGATAAAAAGTAGTCTCATTTTCTTTTAAATTATATGGGGTTTATAAATATTTATATACTCTACTAATTTCATTTTCAATTGATTGTCATGCATAACTCACACCAATAGTCATTTCCCTTTGTGAGAAACTATTCTCATGCTCGTTTCATGTTTTTATACACAAATATACTATTCAGTTCTAATATTTTAGGAGTTGCTTAGGAAGTGATCAAACATGGCTATTTGTTTAACCCCTTAATTATAAGGAGTCTATGTGTGAAGAGCATCGCTTTTATAGATAAATTGTCGGCTTTAAAGAGTCAATTTAGCACTGAATAATTATTTATCTCAATTGTTTTTTTGCAACAATAGGGTGAATAAAAAACCTCCATTAGTAGAATTAGTCCACTAATGGAGGTTGGTTGTTTTTTTGATTTGATTAAGCTGCTGTAGCTCCTTTGTAAGTTGAATCTCCAAATCCTAAAACAAGGTAGAATATGAAGGGTAGAAGTAGGAGACCTACAGTAAATCCTACATCATAACCAAATTTCTTAGAGAGTAGATTAGTAGCCCAGATTATAAAAATGATGTTTACGGCTGGGATAAAAAACAATAAAAGCCACCACCAAGGTTTGTTAATTATTTGCAGAAGAATAATCAAGTTGTAGATCGGAATTAGCACTGCCCATTCAGGCTTATTTGCTTTTTCGAAAATTTTCCAACCAGCAACAATCATTATAATTCCAACAATAAAACAAATTAACTTAGAAAAAAACATTGGATTTTCCATAGCATTAAGATTGTTAAAGGGTTAATTAATATTATACAATTATACCAATCGCAGATCTTTAATGGATTTATAATTGGTGTTTTACTTATTCTTTTAGTTTACGAAGTTATCCCACTTTTTAATCGTCTCACTTTTTTCTTAAATTTTAACACCCTAAGTTTTCAAAATAAGGTTGTTCGTGGTAAGGTAAAGTGTTTTGTAATAAAAAGGTTCAAATTAATGAAAAATCTCAAACAAGTAAAATGTGGCTGAAGGTGATTGTTTTAAGGAAATGGAGTGATGAACAGAAGAACCAGCCATAAACTCATTTTTTTTCTCAATAAATATTTTACACATAATAATTTTGATTTAAAGGAATGGTTACAGAACCTAAGGCTTTAATCTTTATAGGATTATCATAAATAAAAAGTTCTGCTTCCTTATCCGTATGAGAAATTATTTCTATTTTTTCGTGATTGATATCCACTTCTAAATGAATTCCTCTAAATGTGATCTTAAAGTCATAGCTTTCCCATTCTTGTGGGATGGTGGGATTAAGATGGAGCTGTTCGTTTTTAATTCGCTTCCCTCCAAAACCTTCTACAATTGCCATCCAGGTTCCTGCCATACTGGTAATGTGCAAGCCCTCATGCACTTCGTTGTTGTAGTCGTCTAAGTCTAAGCGACTGGTGCGAAGATACATTTCATACGCTTTTTTAGGATTGCCTATGCGTGCGGCTAAAATGCTGTGTACGCATGGTGACAAGGACGATTCATGAACAGTCCGTGGTTCGTAGAACTCAAAGTTTCGACGAATTGTATCAGTATCAAATTCCTCTTCA
>CAZJDS010000303.1:0-3174 GCA_964544795.1 uncultured Alkaliflexus sp.
GAGAGCGTTGAAAGAGGCTGAAGCTTATCCTGGTCCTTCTATCATTATCGCTTACTCTCCTTGTATCAACCATGGTTTACGCGCTGGAATGGGTGCTTCTCAAAATGAGATAAAACTGGCTGTTGAAAGCGGCTATTGGCATCTATATCGCTACAACCCAATGCTTGAAGAAGAAGGCAAGAATCCGTTTATTTTAGATTCTAAAGAGCCAGACTGGAGCAAGTTCCAAAGCTTCTTGAAAGGTGAAGTGAGATATACATCATTGATGAAGGCATTCCCAGCCGAAGCAAAAGAGCTTTTTACAGCTGCCGAGGCTGACGCTAAAAGACGTTACATGGGATACAAGCGTCTCGCTGAAATGGTTTACGAAACCGAAGAAGTAAAAGAAGAATAGAGTTTATTCATCCATTGAAACCAATAAGAGGGACTGTACTTATTCAACAGTCTCTCTTATTTTCCTGAAAAGATCTATTTGGTAAAACTTACTTCATAGGAGTGCGGAACTTTTAACCAAATAAATTTTTGTAATATTATAGAACCAAAATATTGAAAAATAGCATCATGAAACGAGACATGAGAATAGTTTCTCACAAAGGTGGGTGATTACCTCGTCGAGTTCCATATGACAATTTTTAAAAAACTATAGACATATGAATCTTACCACCAATTACATGGGCTTGGAATTGAAAAACCCGATCATTGTGGGTGCTTCTAATCTGCCCAAAGATTTAAAAAAAGCTGTAGAAATGGAGAAAGCCGGTGCTGCAGCCATTGTTTACAAATCATTGTTTGAAGAGCAGTTACACCTTGAAGCAGCAGAATTGGACGACGATCTCTCTGAATATGCCGAGCGCAATGCTGAGATGATAAGTCTATTCCCCGACATTTCGCACGCGGGACCTGATTTGCATTTAATGGCATTGAAAGAGCTAAAGGCAGCTGTTTCTATTCCTGTTATTGCAAGTCTCAACTGCGTGTACAACGAAAGCTGGGAAGAATACGCCATTCAACTGGCAGAAGCTGGTGCAGATGCATTGGAACTTAACTTCTACTCCACTATAAACTCGTCAGAAAAAAGTGCTGAGCAAATTGAGAATGAGCAAATCGAAGCTTTGGTTAAAGTAAAAAAAGCAGTTTCCATCCCTGTTTCGGTGAAACTAAGTCCCTATTACACCAACCCCATCGCGTTTATCGAAAAATTAGATGAGGCAAAGGCAGATGCATTTGTACTATTCAACAGACTGTTTCAACCAGAAATTGATGTGTGGAATGAGCAGATGTTGATTCCCTACAACCTAAGCCAAAAAGGCGATGGTCGTCTGTCGTTAAGATATATGGGTCTGTTATCTGGCCAAGTGAAAGGCTCACTTTGTGCCAACACTGGAATCCTTAGCAGCGATGATATGATAGCTCAGATATTGGCAGGAGCCGATGCGGTGCAAATTGTGAGCACCATCTATCAGAATGGAATTAAGCAGATTGCTACTATGGTAGAGGATCTTACAAACTATATGACTAAGAAGAAGTTCAACTCTATTTCTGACTTTAAAGGAAAAATGTCTAAAGAGAATTTGAAGTCTCCTTATGCATACAAAAGAGCTCAGTATGTAGATTTCTTAATGAAATCAGATAAAATTCAAGACAAATATCCTGTGCATTAATAGCCCAATTTATTAAGGGCGAAAGTCTAAACTATCAAGTGTTTAAAGTTTGATAAAAGATCATTGTTAAAGAGCCATTTCTCTGTTTGAGAAGTGGCTTTTTAAAGTTTTATAATATCAAAAAGCTTATCCACGACCTTTTCAAAAAGATCTATTTTAATCGTTCCAACTTTGCGGATAATGATACTTTTTTCAGCTGTGAATAACCGATTAGGCCTAATGTTACTGACCCTATTAAGTGAACCTTAAACAAAATCAATATTATTCAAAGCAAGAGCATATTCATCCTTAACATACTGGCTTGTAATTTGACAAAGGATTATATCTTCTCCCCGCAGATCAGCCAACACTAAAGCAGGCCTGTTCTTTGAAGATGACAAATCGGAAAACGGGAACGGTAAAACAACGATTTCACCTTTTACAAATCCTTCCATGCCTCATTTTCTTCATGTAATAGCCAGTCTTTGGCCAAGACCTTTTCACTAGCTTTGTGGGTCAGAATTTTCTCGCTTTCTGCTAGTCGTTTTGCCTCTCTTTCTAAAACTTCTATTAACTCTATTTTCTCTCTATAAGTTAACTGTTTTACAAGATCAACAAGCTGATTAAAGTTAAGTGGTAAGTTTAAATTTAAATCTGTGTTTTTCATAATAAATCAACTTTAAGAATTAAAAGTTAATATAAAGAATAATAGAAGCTGATTATATAATTAGATACTACGAATTTATGAATAAAAAAGCAATAATGAATTGCAAAAAAATATCAAGTCTGTGACCAAAATCTAATTCCCCCCCGCCAACGAGGGTAAAACGATAATCAACAAAGATCTCTGATAAAACTTAATGAAGAATCCTTTTAAAACCGCATATATTGAATGATATTTTCAAATATAAAGCGTACTTTTGCCATTTAAATTAATCATTTTGGGAAGAATTATCGCTTTTGATGTAGGGAAGAAAAACGTAGGAATTGCCACAACAGACAATTCGCAAATTATTGCCAATGGGTTGGCCACACTCAAGGTGGCTGAAGTACTTCCTTTTTTGATGGAATATATGAAAAGCGAAGAGGTGGAGGGATTTGTAGTGGGGATGGCCAAGCAAACCGATGGAGCAGATTCTGAATCCATGACTTATATCAAGCCATTCGCCAAAAGTTTAAGAAACAGATTCCCACATATTCCCATTAGTTGGGTAGACGAACGATATACCAGTCAAATTGCTTTTCAAGCTATGATTGATGCTGGATTAAAAAAAATGGCGCGAAGAGATAAAGAGCTGGTAGATAAAATCAGCGCCACCATCATACTTCAATCCTTCTTGGAAAACAGGCGATTAGGATATTAATCCATTTGTTGATGCATATTACGAATAAATAAACAGATAGTATATAATGATTTATCCAATAGTTGTTTACGGGAGTACAGTTTTACGACAGATGTGTGAAGATATAGGTCAAGATTATGAACAGATTTCAGAAATAATTGACAATATGTGGGAAACCATGTATTATTCTG
>CAZJDS010000304.1:0-3156 GCA_964544795.1 uncultured Alkaliflexus sp.
TCCAAGTAGGTACCCATCAAAACTCCATCATCCGTAGCCAAGCCGAAAAGAGCAATAAACCCAACCCAAACAGCCACGCTTAAGTTTACAGGTCCTATACGGAACAGCTCTCGAAGATTCATATCAAAAACAGAGAAGTTGACAAACCAATCCTGTCCATAAAGCCACAGCATAATAAACCCACCGCTAAATGCCATAAATACGCCTGTGAAAATCATCAAAGAAGTGGCAACAGATTTGAATTGGAAATACAAAATCAGGAAGATGATGAGTAATACTATGGGCACTATGATGGAGAGACGTTTTTCTGCCCGCACCTGATTTTCATAACTACCTGAAAAATTATAGCTTATTCCTGCGGGAACGATCAGTTCTCCACTCTCTATTTTATGTTGAATCATCTCTCGTGCATCATCTACAACGCTTACTTCAGAGAAACCTTCTCTTTTATCAAAGAGCACATAGCCTACCAAGAAAGTGTTTTCACTTTGAATGGCTTGTGGTCCGCGGATGTATTCAATATCTACTATCTGTTGTAAAGGAATTTGCGCGCCAGTAGGAGTGGAGATCAATATTTTCCCCAACTCTTCTGGACTGTCTCTTAATTCACGCGGATAACGCACGCGAATGGGAAATCGTTTACGTCCTTCAACAGTAGTAGAGATTTCCATTCCTCCGATGGCTGTCTCAATGGTTTGTTGCACATCTTCTACCTGAAGTCCAAATCGTGCAATCTCCTCTCGATCAATATTTAAATGGATGTAGGGTTTGCCCACAATTCTATCGGCGAAGGCAGCTTCTGCTTTTACCGATGGAACTTCTTTTAGTATGGATTCCAACTCTATTCCAAACTCTTCGATTGTCTCCAAGTCTGGTCCGTACACTTTTATGCCCATGGGTGCACGCATACCCGTTTGTAGCATGACGAGTCGTGTTTCAATAGGCTGTAATTTTGGCGCAGAAGTAACACCAGGAATTCTGGCAACAGAGACAATCTCATCCCAAATATCGTTGGAGGATCGGATGTGATCGCGCCAGTTTCTATAATAAGATCCCTTATCGTCTTGAATTAAATCCTTAGAAGTTATTCTACGTTCTAAAGCTTCATCATGCGTCAGTGAATCTCCGCTGGTTAATATAAATCTCCTTTTGCCATCAACTTTAAATCTGGCTCGATGTCCTTTATGATCCAGCGCATATTCTGGTTTGTAGTTGATAATATTCTCATACATGGAGATGGGTGCAGGATCCAATGCCGATTCAACTCTACCCATTTTCCCAACAGTTAAATCCACTTCAGGAATGTTGCTGAGGAGCATATCCAATTGACCCACTATTTTTCGATTGTACTCAACACCTGAATGAGGCATAGAGGTGGGCATGAGCAAAAAGCTACCTTCGTCCAGCGCAGGCATAAACTCTTTACCAATTCCAGGAAAAGTATGTGCAAGAGAGCTCCATGTGCTGGTTTGTCTGATGTTCCACCCAATTTTATCGCCCCCTTTTGCCATAAAGCCAAAAATTGTGGAGAAGCCCAACCAAATGTTTGCTCCAATAAGAATTAACAAAAAAGGAATTAAGAGAAACTTGATTTTATTGTTTAAGCACCAGAGCAATATTTTTTTGTACGAGTAGCGTAACAATCCAAATGCACCCAGAATTATTCCGATCAAAAGACCCACAAAAATAAAGTTGAGGAGTACACTTTTGCTTGCACCTAATGGCAACCAATATTTGGCTAAGAACCCAACTACGCCAATAACCACCAGATAAAGTTCCGCATGATCTAAGATTGTGCGAAACAGAGGTCGGGTAAATGGCTCTCTATCTCTTATTAGTGGTTTTACCAATGCTATAACTCCGAAAAGTATCAGTAATACACTGACCCATATATGCCCTGCAAAAAGTCCGATCAAACCTATCGGTAGGAGAAGGATAGGAATCCATCTCCGAACTCTTTGGCTCTTGATTTTAAACCCAAAGAACCAATGCGCCAAAGTAGGTAAAATAAGTAGAGAGACAATCAGTGCTGCAATCAGTGCAAACGTCTTGGTGAATGCCAAAGGCGTAAATAATTTACCTTCGGCAGCCTCCATGGTAAATACGGGTATAAAACTCACCACAGTCGTAGATACGGCAGTTAAAATAGCAGAGCTCACTTCTGCTGATCCATTATAAATGGTAGTGATCAACTTCTGCTGAGGGGGCGATTCTTCTATATGTTTTATTATATTTTCAGAAAGAATTATTCCTAAGTCGACCATGGTTCCGATGGCAATGGCAATCCCCGAAAGTGCGACAATATTTGCATCCACGCCAAAATAGCGCATGGCAATGAATACCATTAATACGGCAATGGGTAGTAAACTTGATATGAGTACCGAAGCTCGCAAATTATAGATCATCACTATAATCACCAATATGGTGATTAAGATTTGTAGAGAGAGTGCCTCTTCTAATGTACCTAGTGTTTCATAAATAAGTTCCGAGCGATCGTAAAAGGGTACAATAGTTAACTGACTCTCCACTCCATTGGCAAGTGTTTTCTTGGGTAATCCAGGTGAAATCTCTTCAATTTTATCTTTCAAATATTTAATCACCTCAAGCGGATTGGCTCCATAACGAGCTACCACTACACCACCCACCACTTCGGCTCCATCTTTATCTAAAAGACCACGGCGAGTAGCAGGCCCAAGCGTAACCACGCCAATATCTTTTATACGTACGGGAACATTCTCATTGATGGCTACCACGGCTTTTTCAAGATCTTCCACACTTTTTATATAGCCCAATCCTCGCACAAGATATTCTGCCTGATTAATCTCTATGGTTTTGGCACCCACATCTCTATTGGACTTTCTAACTGCTTGCATCACCTGCTGCAGCGAGATGTTAAAAGCTTTTAACGCTTCTGGAAAAACATCTACCTGATACTCCTGAACGAAACCTCCAATAGAAGCAACTTCGGAAACTCCTTCTGCACTATTTAATCCATATTTTACGTAAAAGTCTTGAACGGTTCTAATCTCGTGCAGATCCCATCCGCCCGTTGGATTGCCTTTCTTATCTCGTCCTTCTAAAGTGTACCAATAGATCTGTCCTAGCGCGGTAGCATCTGGTCCTAAGCTGGGTTGCACTCCGTCTGGAAGCAGTCCA
>CAZJDS010000305.1:0-3143 GCA_964544795.1 uncultured Alkaliflexus sp.
GAAAAAAGAGGAGCGTGGTCATCTTCAAATGTTGGTTAATTCGGTGAATGAATTAAACACCTTGCACCATCGCTTACTATCTGCTCCCAATCAGCTATCTTATCAAATGAAGTATCAATCGGTGGTTCCATTTGTTAAGGAATTGGAAAAGAAAATGGAACCCAAGCCCAATAACGATATTGATCTTATGCTGACTGCTATTTACGGAAGTTTCATTCTTAAAATTAAAGGAAATACTATCTCTGAAGGAACCCAGCAAGCCATGAAGGCTTTTGGTGAGTTTCTGGCTTCTCTGTCCAAATTATACAATGAGGATTTAAAGGGTAAGTTGGAGTGGGACGAAGCATAATATGAGTACAGAGATCGAGAGTTTTAACCACAGATTTCACAGATGAACACATATTAAATTTGCAGAACGCGAAAAAGGATCACCGAATTGACGCAAATTAACACGAATTAGAAAAAGCCTTTTGCTTTAGCCCCCCTCCTTATTTAAGAGGAGGGGTGGATGATATTGAGGCACGAAATATCAGACGGGGTAGTTTTTGACTCAAGAAACAAGCATGAGAAGAGTATGTCATTTACTATAGTGAAAGATGTTTATAAGGTGTATCTACGCCCATAATAAAGAGCGATAGAAACACGAACCTCGAAAAGCGAATTCAACATTTTTGTTGAGAAGAATCAAGCATACTATCTATCCTCTCTTAACTTTAAAGAGAGTTGTTTCCCATATAGCAGGAGTTCCTTCTGCCAAACCATATGAATCGGTTGCGGGCAATTTTTCTATAAAACCACTCTAATATTTTCAACGGAAATATTCTCAAAATAAAGCCGACAATTTTCCAAGTTCCGCCCGACATTTTCATGAGTGCCAACAGAGCTTTTACTCCCTTAATTAATTGATTGTCTGAAATAAAAATCACTTCATTGGGAAGATCCGACTGATGGTGTTTTTTTAATAATTTTTGACCAGTTTCTGATTGCATAGGAATCACGGCGACCTGCTTGCCTACCCGTTTGATTAAACGTCTTGCAAATCCACTACATAAAATGCAGAAGCCATCAAAAAGTAGTACAGGCGTGCTCTTTTTATCTTGATCTGATGGCATAATCTAAATTTTATATAAAGAGCCGAATGGATTTGGAATCAGCATTCGGCTCTTTGTCGGTTTATTGTTCTAAGTATTATATACTAAAGTTTTCTAATCCTTTTTTTAGCCATTGGATGTATGCTTCCACATCGGTATCAAAACCACGTGTTTTTGTTAATGGTTTTTCATCTACATCCATTAACACATAAAATGGTTGACTGTTGTTGTTGTATTTTGAAATCTGAAAGTCGGTCCATTTATTTCCAACAGTTCTTACTTTTTTACCAGTAGCTTCAGAAACATACTGTTCTTCTTTGGGTAAGCTGGTTCTATCGTCAACATATAGTGCAATAATTAAATATTCATTGGCCAATATCTCTTGAACTCTGCTATCGGACCAGACTTTGTTTTCCATAGTTTTGCAGTTGGCACATCCTAAACCCGTAAAGTCCAGAAACACGGGTTTATTAAGTGATTTGGCCATTTTAATGCCCTCTTCATAGTTGGTGTACTTCATTAAGCCATAGGCGCCTTCTTTTACGCTGGATCCTGAAAAGTCGCTACTGGATGTAGAAATTGCTGTTGCATTGTGGGTACGCCTGCTTAAATCAAAGTCCTGTGTCTCTGCCGAAGGTAAGAATCCGCCAATAGCCTTTAGAGGTGCTCCCCAAAGTCCTGGAATTAGATAGATTACGAAGGCAAAAACACCTATTGATATAAAAAGACGGGGAACGCTCAAATAAGGTAGATCACTATCGTGCGCAAACTTTATCTTCCCGATGAGGTAGAGTCCCATCAGTGAGAAGATGGCAATCCATAGAACTAAAAACACTTCTCTATCAAGTAATCCCCACTGACCAACTGCGTCCGCAATGGAAAGAAATTTAAGTGAAAATGCCAAAACAAGGAAACCCAGGACAACTTTTACTGCATTCATCCATCCACCCGATTTCGGTAGTGATTTCATAGCAGTTGGGAAGATGGCAAATAGGGTAAAAGGAATAGCTAAAGCAATGCCAAAACCCAACATTCCAATGGCTGGAGAGAATATATCGCCGCCTGTTGCAGCTTCTACCAGCAGTGTGCCTACAATGGGGCCTGTGCATGAGAATGAAACCAAAACAAAAGTGAGCCCCATTAATATTACACCCAATAATCCACCTGTCTGGTCTGCTTTACTGTCTAATTTATTGGACCATTTTGAGGGCATGGTCAATTCAAATGCACCAAAAAAGGAGGCAGCGAAAAATATCAGAATGGCAAAGAATACCATATTAAAAATAGGGCTTGTAGCCAGACTGTTGAGAGCACTTGCTCCGAAAATAATAGAAATCAACAGACCCAAAACCACATAGGCTACAATAATGGTTAATCCATAGGCAAAGCCATCCCGTAAAGCTTTGGCTTTATTATCAGCGTTTCGTAAAAAGAAGCTTACAGTGAGCGGAATCATGGGGAAAACACAGGGTGTTAATAAGGCAGTAAGCCCTCCCAGTAGCGCCAGCCAAAAGATGCCCCAGTATCCTCCAGTGCTTTCTGTGCTGCTGCTTTGTGGTATTTCTAATGTAAAGTCAACTGTGTCGGGTGGTAAACAACGTCCATCATCGCAAGCCATGAACTCTACGTAGCCAGAAATGGCCGTAGGATTATCTTCATCAATCTCAAACTCCTGTGTGAAGGTGACTTCATTTGAGAAGTAACCCAATTCCATCTGAAAAGCTTCGTCGAAGACCAAATCAGGATCTTTACTCTGTTTCAACTCTCCCACTGGTTTGTAACTTTCAGAAGTTTCAAAATTGAACGATGTGGGGATTGGTCCGCCGTCAGGAATTTTTGTGGAGTAGAGATGCCAAGGTTTGTCGATGGTGGCTTTTGCTTTGACAGCTACTTTGTCACTACTGATGGTTTCAATGGAAAAGACCCATTTTACAGGTTGTAAAACTTGTGCTTGGAGGCCTCCCCAAGTTAAAAGCAATAGTAAAACTATCCCAATGCGTTGTTTCATAGTCTTTAAACTTTAAACGTATTTAGTTATCTATATATTTAGAG
>CAZJDS010000306.1:0-3120 GCA_964544795.1 uncultured Alkaliflexus sp.
ATTCAAAGAAAGCCACTTTCATAGGCAGGTTGCAAAACTTGTCACTTTTATTTAAAAACTACTCTCGAATCTACACAACACGTTCAAGGTCTTTGTTGATACCAAGATTATTAAAAAGTTTATTGTAATTGAATTTATTATAATGAAAAATATAGCTGTAATTTTAGCAGGTGGAACAGGACTGCGTTTTGGGGGTGATTTACCTAAACAACTGTTAAAGCTCGCAGGAAAGCAAGTTATTGAACATACTATTGAAGTTTTTCAAGAGCATCCGTTGATTGATGAAATTATTGTTGTTTCACACTTTAATTATTTACGTGATATTGAGAGTTTAAGTATAAGGGAGAATTACTCTAAGCTTAAAAAAATCGTCTCAGGTGGAAAAGAACGGTATGAATCAAGCTTGGCAGCCATAAATGCATATACAGATGAGGTGAATTTTATTTTTCATGATTCTGTTAGACCTTTGGTCAACGATCGAATAATAAGTGATTGTATTGTTGCTTTAAATAAATATAATGCGGTCGACGTTGCTATTCCGACAACAGACACCATAATACAAGTAAACAGCAATAATGAAATTGTAAATATCCCTTCCAGATCACAATTAAGAAATGGCCAAACTCCACAGGCCTTTAAACGATCGACCATTAAAGCGGCCTATGATATCGCTTTAAAGGATCCCAATTTCGTTACTACAGACGATTGTGGGGTAGTCTTAAAATATTTAAAAGAGGAGCCAATTTTTGTTGTTCAAGGAGAACAGTTTAATATGAAGTTAACTTATGAGGAAGATCTTTTTCTTTTAGACAAGCTGTTTCAACTAAAAAGTATTTCAACTCATATTACCAATCTAACTTCTAAAGCTTCAAAGAATATAAGAGGAAAGGTTATTGTTGTATTTGGAGGAACTTCAGGAATTGGTGCTGAAATTTGCACTTTAGGAAAAGAGTTAGGAGCTCATATCTATTCATTTAGCCGCTCTCAAGGTGTAGATATATCTAATTCGCAAATGGTGCAAAAGTCATTAAAAGAAGTATACGAGAAAGAAGCAAGAATCGATTTTGTGATCAACACTGCTGGCGTGTTGAATAAACAACCATTGGCTACTATGGAATATGAGGAGATTTTAGATAGCATTAATATAAATTATATTGGTTCTGTTATTGTCGCTAAAGAATCCTTTGCGTATTTAAAGGAGAGTAAGGGAATGCTATTGCTTTACACCTCCAGTTCTTATACCCGAGGACGTGCATTATATAGCATTTACTCATCCGCTAAGGCTGCCATTGTAAATCTTGTTCAAGCTTTAGGAGATGAGTGGCATGGTTTCGGTATAAAAATAAATTGTATTAATCCAGAGCGATGTAAAACGCCTATGAGAATAATGAATTTTGGTCACGAACCAGAAGGGAGCTTGCTTGATCCAAAGAATGTTGCAATAGCCTCTTTAAATTCATTATTTACAGATTTAACGGGAGAGGTTTTGGATGTTAAGCTTTAATTATTTTTACTTGGTTGTAATAGCCAAATCTTTTTATGACAAAAGATGCTTTTGAGTTAATGTGTTTTGGATATATGTATTGCGTTAAATGTTTTTTTGAATAGAAATTTTAGTAAATCTAAATCTCACTAAGGTATAGATATAGGTATAGAATATAATTAGATGCATATGTATGAAGTTTTCGAATGCTATAAATTTATAAAGTACAATTAATAATTTTAATATGAGCACCAAATTTCTTCACAAAATTGTTCGATTGCTGATGAAGTCTTTTTTTATTTTTCCAATAAAAAAAAATCGGATATTTTTTAGTTCAGTAAAGGGCAGAATGTTTGCTTGTAGCCCTAGATCCATTTTTGAAGAATTATATGTAGATAATAAAGACTTAGAGTTTATTTGGTGTTTGAATCGTCCTTCAGAAGATTTACGGTTTTTTCAGGAAGTTAAAGTTGTAAAATATAATACTCTTAGACATTTTTATTATCAAATGACATCTAAGTTGATTGTCATAAATATTGGAGCGCCAATATATATTCCTCTTCGAAAAGATCAGATAATGCTTAATACCTGGCATGGGGGAGGTGCATACAAAAAAGTTGGTTTGTTAAGTCCTAAACAGAAGTCGTTATCAAAGAAATCGGAAGGAATACAGATAAGAACAATAGAAGATAAAAACAATCAGGAATGGGAAAGGTATAAAGCAAAATATAATGCAAAAGACACTACTTTTTTTATTTCCAGTTGCAAAAGATTTACTAAAGTGATGTTGGAGTCACAGTTGCTTCCTCGCTCTGCTTATCTGGAGATCGGAATGCCAAGAAATGATGTTTTTTTCTCAGATTACTCTGAATTAATCTTAAAAGCTAAGAGAATATTAAATATTTCAGCAACGAAGAAAGTGGTTTTGTTTGCACCTACCTATAGGGGGAATTCTAAAACTCAATCGTTCAACTTAGAACTAGATGTTCAATCTTGCTTAAAAAGCTTAGAAAAAAAATGGGGAGGAGAGTGGGTTTTTGTTTTTCGAGGTCATGTTTTAGGAATGCATAAAAATATAAAGGATGAACAAATAGTCAATGCTTCTGAATACGAAGAAATGCAAGAACTTTTGTGCATGGCAGATGTCTTTATTACCGATTATTCATCATCCATGTGGGATTTTGCATTAACAAAAAAGCCTGCCTTTCTTTATACTCCTGATTTAGAATATTACTTGAAAAGTGATCGAGGTTTTTATACGCCTATTGAAGAGTGGGCATTCCCTTATGCTCAAACAAATAGTGAGTTGGCCCAATTGATTATAAATTATGAGGACGAGACGCATAATTTGAAAGTTCAAAAACATCTTTCAGATTTAGGAAGCTTTGAGAACGGGATGGCAACAAAGACAGTTTGCAAAATTATTGAGAACTATTTTCCTAAGTAGAATTGGTAGTTACAAATGGGTTTAAGAAAAGTAGAGTTGAATATTGATGAAAGTGAAAAGCGCTGAGCCATCAATAGGAAATATTTATATAGTAATGGAGAATGAAAATACTATTGTATATAATAATTGTTAGAGAAACCCGTTTTGTTATTAAAATGAATATTTTCTTTTCAAGTGGAACAAAAAATGA
>CAZJDS010000307.1:0-3119 GCA_964544795.1 uncultured Alkaliflexus sp.
CGTGCCCAAGAATCATATCTGGCGGCGTGTTCACCAATTCCGTGCACCAAGCAAATGGTGGCAATTGGAAATGAATTGGGTTTCCAGTATCTACCTTTAAGAACGGTTCCGTCGTTAGAAATAAGATTAAACACTTGATGATTAACGCCCATAGTGACTACAATTTGCAGGTTACACGTAAATACAAAGATATTGTTTTATACCTATAAAAAAATAGTATCTCTTATTTATATGACTTTGAAAAGTAGTCTCAAAAGCAATTCTTAATCAACTGTTTTAGATTGAGTTATCTTTCATTACAAATGAAAAATTTCGCTGCCATCCTTTGAATTTTGCTCTTTTTACAGGAGAACCTTTAAAAAGCGTCGAGAATTTCTCCTGATCTAACTCCTTCCAATCATCTAATGTCATAGATTTAAGCGCATCAGAAGGCGAAAAAGCAACTTCTTGCGTATTCTTTGATCTTCGATTCCACGGACAAACATCCTGACAAATATCACAGCCGAAATTCCACCCTTGCAATTGTCCTTCAAATTTTGGTGAAATAGAATCTTCTTTATTTTCAATAGTTAGGTAAGAGATGCACCGATTGGCGTCAATAGATCGGCCTGGAAGTATAGCTTGCGTTGGACAAGCATCTATACATAGCGTACAACCTCCACAAGCATCGTTCATAAAATCTGTGGCGTAGGGCAACTCGAGGTTTACCACCAACTCACTAATAAAGACAAAAGAGCCTAATTTTCGGTTGATCAGCAAACTGTGTTTCCCGATCCAACCCAACCCAGCTTTTACGGCTAAAGAACGTTCTAAAAGTGGTGCAGAATCTACAAAAACTCGTCCTTCAAGTTCAGGATAAAGTTCATCACGAATGAAGTCAAACAACTGATTTAGTTGCTTACGAAGCACATCATGATAATCCTGGCCATACGCATACTTAGAAATTTTAGGGATGATCTTAGAAAGAGTTTGGTTCTCTTGGTAGTAGTTTTTCAACAAAGTAATTACCGTACGACTACCTTCTACCAATTTGGAAGGATCCACTCGTTTTTCAAAATGATTGGCCATATATCCCATGCCAGCATTGTAGCCATTGTCCAACCATTTTTGAAGTCGCACCTTATCCTCCACCAACTCTTCTGCAGGCGAAAACCCGATGGCATCAAAACCAATACGGATAGCCTCTTCGCGAATAAGTTTGGCTCTATGTTCTTTGATCAAATCCATAACTCTGTAAAACGTACTAAAATAAAAAAGCAGCACATATTTTATCAATATATGGAAATAAACATCTTATAAAGAAAGAACTGCGTCTCTCTTTACAAAAGACCTAACTCTAGAAGAGCTTCATCAGACAACATATCTCTATCCCAAGGGGGATCGAAAGTCATATTTACTTCCACGTTTGTAATACCTGGAAGATCGGCAACCGTCTCTTTTACCTCTGCTGGCAAAGACTCTGCTACTGGACAGTTGGGAGAGGTAAGCGTCATAACTATATTCACATTTCCTTCTGCACTCACGTCCACTTCATAAATAAGACCTAAGTCATATACATTTACTGGAATTTCTGGATCATAAACGGTTTTTATAGCGCTAATGACATCCATCTCCATTTTTAAAATTTTATCGTCCATAATTTTTAAAGATATTAAGATGAGATAATCTTTTTAATTTAAATAGGAAAAGAGAATTTTAGAATATTAATTTGCTGTTAACTATTCCAATTACTTTTCAGTTCATTTTGCTTTTAAATGCCAAAGCGTACAAACGAATTTGTTTTATCATAGAGACCAATCCGTTGGATCTTGTGGGAGAAAGATGCTCTTTCAAACCTACTTTATCGACAAAATAGAGATCATTGTTCAATATTTCATCGGGTGTTCTATCATTTACCACACGCAAAAGAAGAGAAACAATTCCTTTTACAATGATGGCATCACTATCAGCAATAAAATGAATTTTCCCTTGATCTAAAGTAGCATGAAGCCACACTTGTGACTGACACCCTTCAATAAGGTTTTGCTGATTTCGATGCTCCTCTGGAAAACCATTTAAATCATTCCCCACTTCAATTAACAGAGAATACTTATCCATCCAATCGTCCATGGAAGAAAACTCTTCAACAATTTCGTCCTGTACTTGATTTATGGTCATTACAATATCTTATTATTTGGTTTAGTAAAAACTTGACTTTTGGATTGTAAAGAGGGCAATATAGTATTTTAGAAGCTATACGTTGATAAAACAAATTTGACAAATTATCTTTACTAACCAAAAAGTTGCTTTACTTTTAACAATCCCTCCACCAATAGATCAATTTCTTGGCGGGTATTGTATAGAGCAAAAGAAGCACGCATAGTTCCTGTAACAGACAATCGATCCATCAGCGGCTCGGCACAATGATGACCTGTGCGAATGGCAATACCCATTTTATCCAATAGCGTACCTGCATCAAAGGGATGAATTCCTTCTAACAAAAAAGAGATCAGACTGGTATGATCTTCGGCTGTTCCATAAAAAACCATTCCCTCCACCTCTGCCAATCGATTTTGCGCATAGTTGAAGATATCCTCTTCATGCGCTATAATTTCATCTAAACCAATGCTTTTTACATAATCAACAGCTGCTCCTAATCCTATAGCTCCCACGTAATTAGGCGTGCCAGGTTCAAACTTATAGGGAAGTTCATTGTAGGTGGTTTTTTCAAAGGAGACTTTTTTAATCATCTCTCCTCCACCTTGCACGGGATTCATGGCATTTAGCCATTTACTCTTGCCATAAAGAATGCCTATTCCAGTAGGTCCGTATATTTTATGCCCAGAAAAAACATAAAAATCACAATCCATCTTTTGCACATCTACCTTTAGATGCTGAATTGCCTGTGCACCATCAATAAGAACTGGGATGTCCTGTTGATGAGCCAGCTTTGTGATCTCTTCAACAGGATTGATGGTTCCCAACACATTGCTAATATGAGCCACAGCCACCAACTTAACTTTTGGCGTGAGCAACTTTTTAAACGCATCCATATCCAAAGAGCCATCGTCTAAAACGGGAATTACCTTTAGTTTTACACTTTTGTAATTTTGGATGATTTGCCATGGCACAATGTTGGA
>CAZJDS010000308.1:0-3116 GCA_964544795.1 uncultured Alkaliflexus sp.
GGTTTAACCTGATTACGGGTGGAGAACATTACTATCTCTACAATTATAGAGTAGAGTAGCTGGGATGTTTTTTTAAGTTTTAATTTTAAATGAAGGAGAAAATAGATATGAAGAATATTCAATTTGGTGTGTTGGGTGTTTCTAATCATTTTTATAAACGTATCGCATTGCCTTTGCACGAAACAACCAATTGTGAAGTATATGCTATTGCTTCAAGAGATGTGAATAAATCTAATGAAGCAGGTAAAGAGTTTGGTATTCCTGTCTCTGACCTGACTTATGAAGAGTTGATTAACCATGATGAGGTGGATGCCATCTATATTCCACAGCCCAATCATTTGCATGCAGAATGGACTATAAAAGCATTGGAGGCAGGCAAGCCTGTTTTGTGCGAAAAGCCCTTGGCAATGGATGCACAAGAAGCAATGCAGATGGCAGATGCCTCTAAACATTTGGGCATTCCTTTGATGGAGGGTTTTATGTATCGATTTCACCCTTTATGGCAACACATTCGTAATCTTATACGAACCAATCAAATAGGACAAATAAATTCTATCCATACCATTTTTACATACAACAACCCATCGCCTTCCAACATCAGAAATATTAAGGAGTTTGGCGGTGGAGCGCTTATGGACATTGGTTGTTATGCTATTTCAGTTCCACGCTTTTTATTTGGAAGTGAACCCGATAAAGTGATGGCTACTATAGTTGAGCACCCCGAATTTGGAACCGATATGCACACAACAGCACTCATGCAGTTTGGAAGTGCCAATGCCAGCTTTTTTGTTTCCACAGCTTCTGAGCCTTTTCAAAAAGTAGAGATTATTGGCTCGGCAGGAACTATAACTGTTCATGTGCCTTTCAATACGTATGTGGATACTCCATCTACCATTACAGTAAGTACAGGTCAAGGATCACGAGAAGTTGAATTTCCTATTTCTGATCCTTACGGTCTTATGTTTGATGCTTTTTCGGCATCACTTATTGAGAGAAAACCTGTTCCTGTTCCCATAGAAGATGCCATTAACAATATGAAGGTAATAGACGCAGTGGTTAAGTCGGCCAAGTCTGGAAAGTGGGAATCGGTGTAAAAACTGTTATTTACTTATGTGAGTTCATCCCACATCAACTCTACCTCATATCCATTGTGTCTGCGAATATTGAAAACCATTTCGTTATTTAACATGATGTATTGTCCTTTAATTCCAGTTAAAACACCTTTTATTTCTGGCTGAGTGTCAAAATTTAAAGATTTAGGTATCAAGGGATACTTTTGAACAGGATAGTTGAATTGATATACTTTGTCATCTTCACAAACAAAAGGGAGCATCTCAGGATTGAGTAAAGAGATTGCTTTTTCACGATGTTCTGTCATGTTGATGGATGAATCCACCTGATCGGAGACCATTCGCCTCCAATGGGTTTTATCGGTAAAGTGCTGTCCCAGATGAATTTCAATTAATCCCGCCATGTGTCGGTTGGGTGTTTTGCATATCTTCACAGCGGAAGCTGCTCCCTGGTCAATCCATCGGGTGGGGATTTGTGATTGGCGGGTAACGCCTACTTTCACATCTCCTGTGTTGGAGAGATAAACAAAGTGAGGTCTTAAACAATGCTCTTTTGCGTACTCCATATCTCTTGCCACACCCAAATGAGCTTTACATAAATTAGGTCGTAAAACACACTCTTCAGTCTCTGGGGCGGTTTGCATGCAATTGTAACAAAAACCTTGTGCAAAAGATTTTTTGGTAACTTTTCCACATTTTATGCAATGGATTACTCCTGTGTGTTTCAGAATAATCTCTTTGCCTATCAAATCATTTATTAAAATTGAATTGTCTTTTAAATTCAAGAAGTAATTGACTTGTTCATCATTCACCTCACTTCTCATCTTTAAAAGATCTCCTTTTACCTGCATAATTTTTGTTTGATTTATCGCTTTTTAGCTTCTACTATTTTAAATAACTTGTCGTTTCTACGTATTTTATCACCTATGGGAAGTGAAAAACGATCTCCTTTTTTGACTTCAGAAACAGGTTGCAGATCCAGACGTAACTCTGGAACAGTTAATTCAACTGCACCTGTGGTAGGTCCTGTAATGAGTATGTTGTCTCCCACTTCTAAATTTTGTGCTTCCAAAAGAAATTCAGCTACACCAATGTTTGGGAAGTAGTTGGTTCCTTTTCCTACATATACCTTTCGATGGGTGGCTTGCGAGCCGTAATTGCTGCTCCACTCGCCCAAACGCTGACCTAAGTAATAGCCATCCCAAAAGCCACGGTTAAATACGGATGAGAGTTGTTTGTCCCACACTTTAATTTTCTCTTCATTGTAAGTTCCTTGAAGATAGGCGTGAACAGCTTCATCGTAACTACGACAAACGGTTTTTACATATTCGGGACCACGTGCACGACCTTCAATTTTGAAAACCCGCACGCCTGCATCAATCATCTTGTTCAGAAAATGGATGGTTTTCAAATCTTTGGGAGACATGATGTATTGGTTGTCTATCTCCATCTCTTCGTTGCTCTCTTTTTCGGTCACCACATAAGCTCGGCGGCAAGGTTGCAAACAAGCTCCCCTATTGGCTGAAGAGTTTAACTGGTGAAGACTGATGTAACACTTGCCCGAAACCGCCATGCATAGCGCTCCATGGGCAAACATTTCAATACGTACCAACTCGCCTGCTGGACCACGCACATTCTCCTCTAGAATGGCTTCATGGATGGCTTTAACTTGATCCATATTTAGCTCACGCGCCAAAACCACTACATCTGCAAACTGACTGTAGAATTTTACCGCTTCGATGTTTGAGATGTTGGATTGGGTGGAGATGTGAACCTCCATTCCTCTGCTTCGTGCATACTGGATGGCGGCAATATCGCTGGCTATTATGGCAGATATATTGCTTTCAACGGCCGCATCCACCATACGGCGCATTTCCGCCAAATCAGCATCGTACAACGTTATATTGAGTGTTAGATAGGATTTTAATCCATTCTCATTACAGATTTCTGCAATTTTCTTCAGATCGTCTGTTGAAAAATTGGCTGATGAGCGTGAGCGCATATTCAGATTGCCTGCGCCAAAATAAACAGAATCTGCCCCTCCTT
>CAZJDS010000309.1:0-3114 GCA_964544795.1 uncultured Alkaliflexus sp.
AAAATATTTGGATCATCCCCTTGTCGGAAATTATGCCGGACATCGTGAATGCCACATAACCCCCGACTGGTTACTCATTTACAAAATTGAAAAGGATATTTTAACACTATCTTTAACCCGTACCGGAACCCATAGTGATCTATTTTAATTTTGTCTATTCACTCACAAAACCGCCATCTTTTTCAGCAGTCTTCTTACTGTGACAACTTTTACAAAGTGGCTGTAAGTTTTTTCTGATCGTCTCCAAATATCTCAGGGCCTGCTCTGAATTTTCCCCTTCCAATTGCCTGAAATCAGCCAGGATTTTTTTAACTGTCAGGTTAAAGTTCTGATAATCCTGGTGCAATACAGCAGCCAGCAGTTCAAGAAAGATCCGCAGCCTGAAGCCACCCTTTATTTCTTTCCCACCATAAGGTGAAAGGTCATAAAAGAGATATTGATAGTCGGGGATAAATATCTTCAATTCATCCGGCAGTTCTTCCTCCCCGGCGATCAGGTTTGGAGATCAATCAGTGCCAATAGGTTCTGCGGCAGGTATTGCCGCAGAAAGTCCCCGGCTGTTTGCGGGTCGCCGAGGGATTCTTTGAAAAACCGGTCATGAGGCCTGTTTATGATGTCCACAGTTTCTTCCCTTCACCATCGTCAGCCGCGGTTTTGGGCAGGCTGTTCATGGGTCTGGGTTAGAGTATCTTTTAAGCTTAATATTTTTAATCACAGGGGCCATATATCTTTGTCAAACCATTCGATAGATTTTCCGGATAATTTCCACAAAGCCTTAGCCTCTTTACGCTTTAATCCTTCAAGTTCCCCATCACGAACCATTCTAATAATATCTACAATTCTAATACAATATATATTATCTATACCGCTGTTAAGTTTTTCATCAATAATCGTCTGAAGGTCTTTTTCATCCGTTCCGAAATAAGTAATAGATTTCGCTTTTGCCATTGCTAAAGAGGATACCTCTCCTGCATTTTTCTTAGGCTTGCTGGGGTTAATCATGACACTTGCTAAACTATTAAAGGTTGCATTATAAATTCTTCTTTCAATACTGCTTAATTGGTATTCATCTATTAATTCAAGGATACCCTCCTGAATTAATAAATCAACTTGCTTTTTTGCGGATTCTGGTATCAGTATTTCATCATAGGCTGTTTTGTGAATGTATATTTTTTCAGCTATGGTCGGAAATAGTTCTTCCACATATCTATATTTAGAACTGGCACCCATCTTGATACATATATCTGCATCTATAATTATTTTTTTAAATTTCACAGCCTATTCCTCCATGATTGCGTCTAACTCTTCATCTGTTGGAGGTATATAAGCTTCTGCCTCTTTGATTCCCATATCTTTCAGACTTAGAGCAGCAAAATCTAAGAGGTATTCTAATTTTTCTTTGGTTATCTTTTTCGCTTCATATAATTCCATTGCCAGATCTATTAAATTACTTAAACCTATTTTATTATCCCTATTAGGTACCGATAATCCCAGCCTCTTTTTCCAAATTTCAACTTCTCCATTGGACAATTCCATTAATTCATTATATCTTTGCTGTCCAAATAGCTTAATTTCATATAATCTTTTCACCATCGTTTTATATGGTACGACAAACAAATTAGATAATATGAAAATATCTTTGACGCCTATTTTGTTTTTATCTACATAATAAGTTCTTATCTCTTGTAAAAGTAATTCTTCATTGATTAAAAATTCCGCTGCGAATCGATTCGCCCTTAACTCATTTTTTGATATTTTAACAGAGTCTCCTGTTTCTTCGGCATTACTTTTTAATATTATTTCCCCTTCATTATCAAACCATAAATGATATAATTCATGGGCCGCAGCAAATACTTGCTTATCATATGGAATAGCAGAATTTATCCATACAAACGACTTTCCTTTTATTTTTTCGGAAAATCCCCAGACTTCTTCATCTTCAATAGGAAAATATAAGACCTTATTATCTCGTTCCAATATATTAAATATTTGACCACCAATCACATCATTAAGTTTTGAGTACTCAATTAATTTTTGCCGTGCTTTGGCCTTGATTTCATCAATTGTTTTTTGATCTAACTTATTAGACATTTGCATATTCCTCTAACAGTATAATCTCGTCAATAATAGTCCTTAATAACCCTATCTTTTCTTTTGTGTTTTCGTTTTCCACATTTCCCATAAAAGAAAAATTATGCACTTCAGCTTCTTTTTCCCTCACATCTAGCAGTCTTTCAACTGATACATCTAATATAGATGCAATTTTAGAGATTTCGGAAACGTTAATTGCCTTTGCTCCCATAATAATTTTGCTCATAACTTGTTTTGAAATATTAAGGGTATCTGCTAAATACTGCTGCGTTTTGCCTTTTTCCTGCAAAACCTTTTGTATATTATTTCCTACTTGTTGAAATAAATTATCGGCCATTGCACGTCCTCCTTTACTAATAAGTATTTTGCTCTTTTCCTAATATAATAATACTCCTTTATTCCTACCTCGTCAACATATTGTTGACAACATTTGCTGGTTTTCTTTATTGCCGTTGACTAAATACGTATTTGAAATTCGCCTTTATTCTTTAAAATAGAAAAGGCGCCACGGATTGGAAACCCTGTTACAAATAAAGAACAAGAGGGAGAACATATAAAAGGCTATGCATTCTTATTACTTGGACCTGGGTCAGTTTTTTCATTTTGCCAGGCGTTTTAACAGCCGGAAGGCAAGCAGGTATACACCAATTCCCAAAACAGCTCCGGCACCATCAATAAGTACATCCAGGACCTGTCCACCCCTTCCGGGAACAAAAAGCTGATGTATTTCATCCGATACAGCATAGAGAAGACAGATTCCCAAAGCCACAAAAAAGCCTCCGTAGCCGCGCCCACCTTTCCCGCTCATCCTGACAGCATTTATTACCAACACCCCCAGGACAAAAAAAGCAAAAAAATATGCGTTTTTTCTGACGAGATGATTAACACTTAGTATTTCTTGCAGAATCTTCCCTTTTCCGCTGGGTTGATTATACAGAGTATTCGCAATGCTATCTGATAGATCCTGAAGACCACCCAAAACCAATGAAAACACACGAAGTGATATTTGTCCCGGAGGTAAGC
>CAZJDS010000310.1:0-3110 GCA_964544795.1 uncultured Alkaliflexus sp.
ATAAAAGACCTCTATTTTTGATGTTTTAATAAACATCATACAGTCTAAGATCTATTACTCAATGATAATGGAAGATTTACTTTATATTCCTAAAGGTTATAAATCACTGCTTGATTTAAAGCAGACTGAACATGCAATTACTATTCTCAAAGACTCTTTCCAGACTTTTTTATCTGCAGAATTGCGTTTGCGAAGAGTAACTGCTCCTCTTTTTGTGTTGAAAGGTACTGGATTAAATGACGATTTGAATGGAGTTGAGCGCCCTGTAACTTTTCCTGTGCGTGGCATCAACGACCGTGAAGTGGAAGTGGTGCACAGCTTGGCCAAATGGAAGCGAATGATGCTGGCTGATTATAATATTGAACCTGGCTATGGACTGTACACTGATATGAATGCTATTCGCCCAGATGAAGATTTGGACAATACCCATTCTATCTATGTGGATCAATGGGATTGGGAGCGCCATATTCGTGAATCTGATCGAAATCTTGATTATTTGAAGTCAACGGTTCATCGTATTTTTGAAGTGATGAAAAGAGTGGAGTTCGTTTTGTATGAAAAGTACCCTCAGCTTCGTCCCATACTTCCAGAGGAGATATTTTTTATTCATTCAGAAGAGCTCTACGAGCTCTATCCCAATTTAACTCCCAAAGAGCGGGAAGATGCCATCACTAAAAAACACGGAGCAGTTTTTCTCATTGGTATTGGCGGCACTATGGCAAACGGGGAACAGCATGATGGACGCGCCCCCGATTATGATGATTGGAGCACACCTACTGTCAACGGATACAAAGGTTTGAATGGTGACATTTTGCTTTGGAACCCCATTCTGCGCCGTGCTTTTGAAATCTCCTCCATGGGCATTCGTGTGGACTCTGACGTGTTGCGGAAACAGTTAAAAGAACGTGATCAAGAGTACAAAGCCGATTTGATGTTCCATCGACGATTGCTCAATGAGGAGTTAACGCCAAGCATTGGTGGGGGTATTGGACAATCCAGATTGTGCATGTTCTTTCTTTATAAAGCCCACATTGGCGAAATTCAGGCAAGTATTTGGCCCGATGAGATGCGTGAGAAATGTAAAGTCAATAATATATTTTTAGTGTAGCTCCATCGTTTAAAATGGTACGAAATCCTTTTTCAAGAGAGAGTAGGGTAAAAGCCGTAGGAAGTAATCTTCTACGGCTTGTTTTTCTATTTGGGTTGTTGAATTTGGTTTTGTCTGGATTTAGGTTGGTTGGTTTTGCCAGTTTGTGTTTTAATGATTCGCTCAATTTCTCGACAGACTTGGTGGGTAGATCTCTTTTTATGGGATTTAGATATGATGCGAAAGTGGTCGTTATATTTTTATTGCCATTAATTCTTCTCTCATTTTTTTCTGCACTTTTCCCCACAGACTCTTTCCAGCGCTTTCTCAATAAAACCTATATTGGTTATGGTTCTTTTTTAATTTTGGTGTTTTTGATTATCGAAACCATCAATTTTAACTATTTCCAGTTCTTTAAAACTCAATTAAATGTGGAAGTGTATGGAATCTTTTATGATGATACTTCTGCACTGTTAAGTTCTATTCATTCCGACTATCCATTGGTGACCATTTTTATAGGAATGTTAGCTGCATTCACTCTTCTTCTTTTTATGATTTCTCGATTGGCTCGATTGCACTTCAATAAGTTGGGCGCAAAGGTTTATACTCTCATTATTTTATTGGTACTTCCTCTCATAGCTCTTGCCGCACGTGGAAGTTTCACCACCTTTCCTTTGCAACGAGCCGATAGGTCTGTATCAACAAATCCATACGTAAATGAATTTGTAATGAATGGTACGTATGCTTTGATTGAAGCTTATAAAGATCTCACCAGTGGAGAATTCTATACAGATATCGATAAAATATTGAAAGAGGAAGGTTTTTCTTCTATAGAAGAGTGTATGGCTTCTTATCCTTTCCCAATGGGTAAAGTACAGTCAGATAGTTTGTTCTATTACACCAGTTCCATAAAACCTGCGGGTTTTAAAAGTCCCAATGTGGTCGTTTTCTTTATGGAAGGGATGGGGACTGTTTTCATTCAGCCCAATGAATTGGAACCAGAAAACATGGGCGAGCTATATCATCAATTGCAAGATTGTGATCTATTTTTGAATGCCATGCCAGGTGGAAATATTACACATGCAAGTTTAGAGAATTTTGTTTTAGGTACTATGGATGGTCCCCTTTCCCAGAGTAAATACAGTTCAAAACTCATTCCTTCAAGTATTGCTGCAACATTTAAAAACGCTGGTTATAGCACCTCTTTTGTTACTGGAGGAAAGTTGGACTGGAGAAATTATGGTGCATTTTTAAGATTCCAAGGTTTTGATAGTTGCGAAGGGATGGAGAAGATAAAGACTGATCATCCAGATGCCATGCAAAATGAGTGGGGAGTTTTTGATGAACATCTTTTTGACTATGTTTATGAAAAGCTTTCTGAAAGTTCCCCTCAATTTATTTTTGCTCTCACTACAACCAATCACATCCCCTATTCCATTCCTCCCAATTATGCGCTAAAGAACTTAGATATTACTCCTTTCAAATCGTTCATATCTTCAGATTCTATTACTTTTAAGAGAAATTTAGAAGTCTATCAATATGCAATCAATCAATTGGGGCTGTTTTTAAAGAAAATCAAGGAATCCCAGTTTTCTGACAACACCATTGTGGTTGCCACAGGAGATCACAATGTTCGTGAAGCACTAAGTTATCCTCCTCAATGGCGCCAGAAAAACTTTGCAGTTCCTATTATCTTTCGAATTCCCGAGGCCTACCAAAAAGGAGAAGCTGATACAACGCTTTGGGTCTCGCACAGAGATATGAACAATACAATTTGTGAGCTGGCTCTCTCTGGAGAAGACTACTTTGGTTCAGGCATCGATCTTTATTCTCCTATTCCGGCCAACTACTTTGCAGTACACGACTATTATCTGGCTGTCTCGCATGATGGAGTCTCTGATAGAAACAGTGAAAGTAATTATATTTTTACTTTTCCTAATTGGAATGGTTATTTGCAGCAAAATAGCAGCAATGAAAAATTGAAGAATCAAATGGCCGCTTTGAAAGCCTATCGTGCTTTGGT
>CAZJDS010000311.1:0-3082 GCA_964544795.1 uncultured Alkaliflexus sp.
TTGGTTGAAATGGGGCTGGTGAAATCCATAGGAACTTCCAACATGACCCAACCCAAGATGGAGCTTTTGCTGAAAGATGCAAAGATTAAGCCGGTGGTGAATGAAATGGAAATACATCCCCATTTTCAGCAACAGAGTTTGTTCAATTATATGCTTGAAAACGATATTCAACCCATTGCTTATTCACCCATCGGTTCACCAAAGCGACCTGAACGCGATAGATCTGCGAATGATACGGTTGATATAGAAGATCCTGTAATCGTTAATATAGCTGAAAGATTAGATATCCACCCAGCAGAGGTCTGTATCAAATGGGGAATTCAAAGAGGCGAAGTGGTGATCCCATTTTCTGTATCACCTAAAAAAATCCTCAGTAATATGAAGGCTATAACTGGAGAACCTCTAACTAAAGAGGAAATGAAGCAAATATCGACCATTGATAAAAACTGTCGTCTGATTAAGGGGCAAGTGTTTTTGTGGGAAGGTGCCAAAGGCTGGGAAGATTTATGGGATTTAGAGGGATATATTTCTCAATAGCTCCTTAATGTTATGAAAAAAGAGAAAAATAAATTAAAAGTGGATACAATGGAAACAACGATGAAAGCGGCTTATTTACCTGGTAATAGTACAGTTGAATTCAGAGAGGTAGAGGTGCCAAAACCTGGACCTGGAGAAGTACTTATTAAAATGAAAGCATCTACAATATGTGGAAGTGATATACGGGCAATATTCAGAGAGCATCTGGGTAAAGGACCAGAGGCTTATCAGAATAAAATAGCTGGTCATGAGCCTTGTGGTCAGATTGTCGAGGTCGGATCTAATACAAAACGTTTTAAAAAAGGAGACCGCGTCGTTATATATCATATTTCTGGTTGTGGTGTTTGCAATGATTGCCGTAGAGGATATATGATCTCTTGTACAAGTCCTTCTCGTCAGGCTTATGGTTGGCAGCGTGATGGCGGAATGGCACCCTATATTGTTGCTGATGAGAAAGACTGTGTTTTACTACCAAAGGAGTTGACCTATACAGATGGAGCCCAGATAGCCTGTGGTTTTGGAACTGTTTATGAAGGATTGGAGAAAATTGGCATATCAGGTAACGATGCTGTTCTTGTCGTTGGTCTTGGACCCGTTGGTTTGGCAGCGCTTATGCTCGCCAAAGCGTTGGGCGCCCAACATTTGGTTGGAGTTGATACAGTTAAAGAAAGATGTGATTTGGCTATGAAACTGGGTTTGGCCAACAATACATTTGTTTCGGGAGATGATACCCTACAGCAGGTTATTGCCACTACCTACCAAGGTCAGGGGTTTGAAAAGACCGTAGATTGTTCTGGCAATACACACGGACGACAGCTTTGTATCCGAGCTACCCGCAAATGGGGGAAGATGGTCATGCTTGGAGAAGGCGGTACTGTTGAATTTAATCCGAGTCCAGATATTATTCATAATCAGGTGACTATTTATGGCTCTTGGGTGACCAACGTCTATCGTATGGAAGAGTTAGTTGAAAGACTGGTAAGATGGGGCATTCATCCTGAGGATTTAGTTACTCACCGCTTCCCGCTTGCGGAAGCAGATAAAGCATACGAACTGATGAATGAAGGCAAATGTGGAAAAGTCGCCATCGTTTTTGATGAAGAGCTAAATGAATAAATTCATGTAAAAATAAATATCTGCTCCAAGGTGAGAGAATATTAATGAGATTGAGAAGATGAAATTGGATAGTATAAAGTCTTAAAATATTGCAATTATGAGATTAAGAAAATTTATTACGCTTTTGATGTTTTTGAGTGTACTTGGTGCCAACGCTCAGAATCCTATTGTGCAAACCTATTATACTGCCGACCCTGCCCCTATGGTTTATAACGATACAGTTTATTTATATACCACGCATGATGGGGACGATACAGTTGACAATTTTTTCACCATGCATAATTGGCGGGCATACTCTTCAACGGATATGGTTAATTGGACCGACCATGGGATAGTAGCCTCACTCAAAAATTTTGCCTGGAGTGACAAAACAAATGGAGCTTGGGCTCCTCAAGCTATTGAACGCAATGGTAAGTTTTATCTTTACTGCCCTATACATGGTGATGGAGTGGCCGTTTTAGTGGCTGATTCACCAACTGGTCCTTTTAAAGATCCTTTGGGAAAAAGATTAATAGATGATAGTGAAAATATTTGGCACGACATAGATCCTACCGTTTTTATTGACGACGATGGTCAGGCTTACTTATTTTGGGGAAATCCCAAGATTTTCTATGTAAAATTGAATGAGGATATGATCTCATACGACCGTAGTATTGGTAAAAAGGGGATTTTTGCGCTTGATATGACTGCAGAAGCATTTGGATCTCAGAAAAATCGCGATGGGAACTTTAGGTCCAACTATACGGAAGCCCCATGGGTTTACAAACGCAACGATCTATACTATCTGGTTTACGCTGCAGCTGGTATCCCAGAATACATAGCTTATTCTACAGCTACTTCTATTGAAGGTCCATGGACCTATAAAGGATATATTATGGAAAGAGCTCCTCATTTGGCTTTTACAAATCATCCTGGTCTCATTGATTATAAAGACAATTCTTATTTCTTTTATCATACACATGAATTGTCAGGCGGAGAGGGCTTTAAACGATCCGTTAGTGTTGAGCAATTTAAGTACAATGACGATGGTTCCATTCCATTAATAAGCCCCACGAAAGAAGGGGTAAAAGAAAGTGTGGAAAACTTAAATCCTTTCCAAAGAGTTGAAGCAGAAACCATAGCTTGGTCTGAAGGTTTAAAAACAGCATCTGATGATAATACCGGCATATATGTGACCAAGATCCATAATAACGACTATATAAAAGTTAGAAGCGTTGATTTTGGAAAAGGAGCAAAGGTTTTTTCTGCAAGTGTTGCATCAGCTTCTGAAGGAGGAAATATAGAAATTCGTTTGGGTGGTATTGATGGCCAGTTACTTGGTGTTTGTGAAGTAGAGAATACCAATGGATGGATGAATTGGGAAATGAAGTCTGCCAGAATTAATAAAACGAAAGGTGTGCACGATCTCTATTTTGTTTTTAAAGGAGGT
>CAZJDS010000312.1:0-3080 GCA_964544795.1 uncultured Alkaliflexus sp.
ACAAACTCAACTTTTTTCATAATTATTTATTATTTGTTGTAACTAATTTTTAATCAGACTTGAAAATCCAACAATTTGAGAACCTGAAACTTCTCTGGCTAACCAGATATAATAAACCCCTCCAGCGGTACTTTCAGGAAGCGCTTGAAATTTAATTCTCACTTTACTCTTATCCTTGACCATTGCATTGGGAATATCATACTCAATTTCAAAAAACCTTGATTGATTCCAACGCCCGGTATTATCTTCAGATATTAACTTCTCATCATCAATGAAAATATCAAATTTCCTTCCCCCCCATTCAGCACCCCAATAACGAACGACTAAACTTAAATCAGTTTCATAATTAGTTTTCATTTCGTAACTAAAAAAGCCTCCTCTATTGGCCTCACGATAAAACTCGTTATTTAGATTGCCTGAAGTTGAATATTCTTGTTGCATAAGATGATCTGTTTCAGGTTGTTGTTCTCCAGTTGCCACAAAATCAATTGTTCGTCTTTCGAGTTCTATTTTCGCATTTTCAACAGCCGACAAAGAGTCCATATAAGCCTTATAGCCTTGGTTTGTCAGAGCCAACCAGTAAATCATATATCTTGAATCGTGGATTGAAGAAAAAGGCTCTAATTTCAAATTAATTGGATTTTCCATGTTCACATTGAGCAAAAAATGCAAGGGTTTATCCTCCACTGGCACTAATTTATCAGCAATGTTTACTATGTCATCTTCAACTATTATTGGAGCCTGATCAATTGGTAATAAATTACCGCCTGGGTATTGATCCCATCGTCCGTCATTTGCAATAAGACCTCTTAAGTCATCGGTACTTGTTTTTGCTCCAAGCAATATTGGTCCGTGCATAAACGCAATATAATCATCAACATAAGGTAATCTTTCTATCGTGCTTTGCATTGGCATGATCAACTCTACCACATCTCCTTTTTTCCATTTTCTGTCAATACTGATGTAGGAAGAAGGATCAGCGGTATAATTAACTTCTTTCCCGTTCACGGATATTCTATATTCTCCAGCTTTCACCCATCCAGGGTACCTCAACATAAGCTTAAAATCTGAGTTCCCTTTTGTAACTGTTAATTTTGTTCGTTCTTCATAGGGGAAATTGGTCTCCTGTTTAATAATCACATTTCTTTCTTTCCAATTTAGTTCAGATGGAATAAATAAATTTAGAAACAACGAATCGTTAGACCGGGTGTAAATAAACTGATTGTATTTCCCATGATTTTCCATTCCAGTACCTACACAGCACCACATTGCTTTATTGGGTGCAGAATACACCCTGTAGTGTCGTGGTCGAGCAGTTGTAAAATATACGTAACCGCCATGTTCAGGATGCTGACTGGACAGAATATGGTTAAACAGTGTGCGTTCGTAATAATCTACATAATGAGCTTCGGGCTGAATCCTAAAGAGATCTTCAGTCAGTTTCAACATATTGTATGAGTTGCAAGATTCAGGACCATCAACATCGTTAATAAAATCGCTACTCGACTCTTTGCTTGGGAAGTGCTCTCTTCGTCCATTCCCTCCAAAAGCTAAGGAACGATTATCTGTAATAGCTTCCCAAGAGAACCGAGCTGCATTTTCATATTTTTCATCCCCACTCAATTCTGCAATACGAGCAAATCCGACGAATTTAGGTATTTGGGTGTTTGCATGCTTGTTGTCAAGATTATCAATCCCCAGAGACAAAGGATTTAGATACATCATGTGGGAAAACCTTTTAGCAGTAACCATGTATTTTTCATCACCAGAAATCTGAAAAGCATCTGCATACACCTCATTCATTCCACCATATTCCATATTGAGTATGGATTGCATCTGTTCATCCGTGAATCCTGATGTTATATCTATTCCCCAATCACAGAAACTCAAAAACAACCTTTTAGCCTGTTCGCTATCACAATATAACCAAGCATCTCTAAGACCTGCAAACATTTTATGCAAGTTGTAAAAAGGAGCCCAAGCTGAATTATATGTATTGAAATCACCCTTCTTAAAATCAGACCATAACTTATTGCTATTAGGGAAACCACCCAAATAGCCTTTCCCCCATTCAGCATTATTTATAGAATTGGCCTTTTGGCATTCGCTAAGTTCATGTAGCATATAATTCATCCGTACCTGAAGCTCTTTATCTTTAGTAGCTGCAAAATTCATAGCCAATGCAGACAGATAATGACCTGCAACATGCCCATCAAGACCGTCCCAATTAGGGTAACTTTTTGCTTTTTCAGGCAAGCCAGCTTCCTTTCTATAAGGGGCCAATAATCGGTCCGTATCATATTGCAGAAGAACCTCAACATTTAAATCTCGTGCATGTTGAAAAGTACCCTCAAGTAACTTTACATCGGACATCGGAAATAAGTTGTGATACAATTTCTCCTGCGCAAGCATATTTATACAAGGCAACAGGATAAAAACTATTATCACTAATCGAATATTTTTCATTTAATAAAAATTTAGTTTTTAAACTTGAGCAAGTCCTCTTTTTTATTCAAGTTCTATCTTAAAGTAAATAATCAGTTGATTCATCTATTATGAACTCGATTTATCTCTGAGTTCCCATTATGGTCTTTTATCTATATCACAATGACTTGTTAAACAGGGTTCATTGAGAAATACACAAAGTGCCATAAGAAGCTTACAAAACAACTGACTATTTACATAACTTTTCTCACTCTTAATAAGCTTCAAAGCTTACATAATTTTAACTGTTAGTGACTTAAGATCCTTCTCATCAGAGCTGTTTCCGTAAAATACTTCATACTCTCCAGGAACAACAGTCATTTTCCGTTGGCTCCAGTCGTAAAACTCGAAAGATGAAGATGGTAAATCAATATTTACCTTACCTGTCTTCCCAGCAGACACTTCCACTTTTTGAAAACCGCGAAGTGTTTTAAGTGGACCATCCGTATCATTTATCTTACGAATATATACCTGCACAAGCTCAGCACCATCGTGCTGACCTACATTTTTCACAGGAATACTTATGCTTATAGGTTCATCCACCTTCTTGGTTTTTTTGCTAAGCTTAGCCTTACCAATTTCGAAGTTTGTGTAGC
>CAZJDS010000313.1:0-3079 GCA_964544795.1 uncultured Alkaliflexus sp.
TTTCCTTTTTCTGGAGATATTTGTTCAGAGAAGCGTGCTTTGAAATATTCAAATTCTGTTAAAGCCTTACCTCTAGAATTCATCTTTATATATAAGTCATCCGGTAAACCAAGCTCATCCATGTGAAGGACATGGAATGTTATTGGCGCTTGATCAGAAATTAAAACAGGCCAAATATTTTGAACAGAAAATTGTTTTGTCTTTTTCTGAATATCATCAAGCATCGTTAGCATGGATGCTATGGTTGGATCGTGCGTCCATGCTGCAAAGAACCAGGGTTGATTGATAATTGTTTCCCTAATTGATGTATGTAAATTATCAGGTTTAAAAGCCGCAAGTTTTCCACAGAAGTCTCTAGAGCCTGGTCGAGTATGGTAAGAGAATTTTGCTAATTGGAGTATAACTTGCTCATCAAGACAGTCTTCATGAACTGCGATAAACCAGTGCAGGAGAAAAAGAGTTGTCAGTCTCTGTTGTCCATCAAGGGGGAAGAATGTCTTTTTCATGGTTTTTAAAGACTCGTCGAAGTTCTCGGTATAACCATAAATGAAGTCTAGCTCGAGCCCTGCTTTTTCTGGGTCTAATGCTGTGAAGATTGCATTGAGTAAATTCTCCCGAACGATTGGTGCTTTTCCGGTAGTTCGACCCTGTACATAATCACGTTGCAGTATTGGGATGATAATGCGATTATCAGCTAATAGCTTCCAAAAACTCATAATCATTGCGACACCTCTTTAGGTTCCTTTTTTGGTAAATAATTTGAAAGAACGGATTGAATCTCGGCGAAATATGCTTTGCGATCATCTGATCCCCAGATATATGAATGCTCTTGAGCAATTGTTGGACTGTAGTAACGGAGAAAGACGCGCCTTGTACAAATTGGAATGTACCTTCCGTGTTTATCGAACTTGATAATTTCGCGACGCTTTACCTCAAAAACTGAATTATTTAAAGCAGAATTGTCGGATTGACCGAGTAAAGCAAGATTCCCCAACCCGTGCATTTCATCCATCGACCTGTTTTCATTTTCGCTGAAGCGGTCAATAATACGTTCGGATAGGTTAACAAATCTCTCCCATGTTAACCTTTCCTCATTTTCTTTAAGTTGAACTATCTCAGAAATCAATTTTGATAATTGTTCTGATTGGTTGGAATCAACAGTTTGTTCAACCAAGTCCTGCATGAGAGTTTCATGATATATCAACCATTTTTTCCAGAGATCTTTCTTAGTTCTATCAAGTGACTCCGAGTTTTGTGCGTGTATGTGTTCGAGGCTCCAAGCTAGTTCTTTATGATACTTGAAGGGATAGCGTTCAGTAAGATTCTGACTTGAGCCAATGGATTCAATATTAAAAAGAAGAAGTACTTTCTCAATATTTTTGTTCTGCTGAGCCTTGTTTGGATCATAGTTCAATTTTTCAAGATCAAAATTGACATGGGATCTTATCAAGCTATTTAAATAATCTTCAAACTCATCTTTCCTTTTAAGTAAGGAGTCCGTTAGCAACCCACCCAATTCTTTGCCGTATGCAATCAGGTAGCCAATTTTATGATATAGGTTTCGGTTATTGAACCATTCATTAAGTGTTTGATCGTACAAACGTATGAGATCCCAAGTTTCTTTGAGAGCCGAAGGATTCTCTTTAATTAGATTACTAAAATATAAAAAGGTATGAAGTGGGTCTGTATTTCTATTTTTCTTTCCTGCAATGATGTCAAACAATAACTCAATTTTATTCGCATAATCCGTTTGTTTCCGATTGGTAATAAATGACCAGTAATCATCATTCGACATGCGTTGTTCAATTTCATCCCATAAAATTGATATTTCAGTTTTCAATTTTTCTCTGTCTGACGAAGGCAAATGTTGAAATGATGATGATGATAAGAATAGCGCTTTGATTAGTTCTGCATTAGTCAATGGAATTTTCCCGATATTTAATCGAGTAAATAGTTCCCGACTATTTATTTCCGAATCTGCCTCATACCATATGACCTGAACGGATCTTCTATCATTAGATTTCCCGAGAATTGTGCTAAGAAATAGTCCACGATCGTTCCAATCTTTAACCACAGGATTATCAGTAAACCAATGTTCAACTGACCGATATGCTTGAGAAATGTGGTAATAATCTATATTGGAAAAATCATCTGATATATTATTTAGAAAAGATTCACTGCCCAGCCGAGTTTGGTATTGAATAGTAAACAGTTCTCTACCATAAGCTTCTGCGAGACTGTTCTTATTGATATGTTCTCGGGTCAAATAGTTCAAGATGATGTGAATAGTTGTAAGTCTCTGCTGACCATCGACTACTTCCCACCCTGTTATATTTTCATCATCCCTGGTCCAGTTTTTCCGCTTAACAACTATGGGCTGCAAGCAATAAAATTCGTTTTCCTTAATTCGGGAGATTGGCATTTTAGCGAAAGTCCAAATGTCATTCAGCAGGTCAACGACCTGCTGGTTTATCCATCGGTAACCTCGTTGATAATCTGCGATGTAAAAACTTTCTCCAAGTAGCTGGTTTATTGTCATTAGTTTCAAATTTTCCGCCATTATGAAGCACCTGTCCTTTCATTGTTATAGCAGTTTTTTATTGGAGCAGGCACGATTCAAATTTGGGTTTGGGTTCCCAAAATTGGCAAGTGTATAAACACTTGCATTGCTTGCCAGTAATGTAAATCTTTAAATAATATCCTGCTTTACTAACCTCCAGTAATGCTTTCCAACTGATGTTAGTTTACAAGCTTTCGAGTTCATTGCAGCAAAGTACATATGATCTTCTTCGCAAGGGACAATCAATCCAACACCCTCCATCTTTTGGAGATCAGAAAATATTTTAGTATTTTGCTGTGGGAGAATTTGTAGGTTCAAATGAAGGATCTAGCCTAATGCTTGAGTTGGCATCAGAAAAATATGTCGTCAGTTTCCTAATGATATCCATACTAACCTGTGATTTTACATTTCTTAAAGGTAAGAATCTTGTTACATTAGTCTTAAAGACAGGTCGCTGTTCCCAAGGACCCAATGATTTGTCAATATAAGCATATATTCCACCTGGAGTGATATGCCCTG
>CAZJDS010000314.1:0-3071 GCA_964544795.1 uncultured Alkaliflexus sp.
TATTATTCTTTTTTCTTGATTTTCAACTGTTTATCAAACTGCGAAACTTGAGTTAATAAAAGACCAACTAATTCAACAATTATGAAACTTTACTATCTATTATCAGTCATGATTATCGGCTTAATGCTTCAAGGCTGCTTTTCTCATAAAGTAGAACGAGTGGGGATTGAAGAGAATATTGATCTCAGCGGTCGCTGGAATGATTCAGATTCGCGTATGACTGCCGAAGCTATGGTCAATCAAATTCTCGGTGATGACTGGATTAGCAATCACACCAGTAAAACACGCGAAAAACCTGTGGTAATCGTGGGACTAGTTTATAACAAATCTCACGAACACATTGATGCAGAAACATTCATAAAAGATGTAGAGCGCTCATTTGTAAAAAGCGGAAGAGTTCGCTTAGTTCAAGCGGGTGATAAGCGAGAAGAGTTACGACGCGAAAGAGGTGCACAACAAGAATTTGCTTCTATGGAAACGGCTAAAAAATGGGGTCGAGAATTGGGTGCCGACTATATGTTGAATGGTGACATCAACTCTATAGTGGATACTTATAAAAAAGAGAGAGTAAACTACTACCAGATTAATCTTGAACTCACAGATTTGGAAACGAGTGAAATCGTTTGGATTGGAGAGAAGAAAATACGTAAATATATCCGTAATTAATATTCTGTTATTCTGTAACAAACATCGATTATAGTAATTGTTTTGAGTTGGATGGTCTTTGGCAAATAAAGATCGTCCAACTTCATTAATTACTTACTTGCTCTATTTTTCAAAGTTTCCCACATGATAAACTCTTACGACTACTTCAAAAAGTTGTTCTCTAAAACCAATATATTGGTGTTTTGGATTTTGGCCGTTTTATTTATGGGATGTGCTACTTTCTACGACAAAACTTTTTCACTTCAACAAAGCATTCAACAAGGAAAGTTTGAGGCGGCTTATAAGCAACTTGAAAAAGAGAAAAAATGGCCTACCAATAATCATCGAGTGCTTTACGACATGAATCGTGGTGTAGTTGCTTTTATGATGGGAAAACACGAAGAGAGCAACATCTATTTCAATAAAGCCGATTATTACATAGAAGATTACACTAAAAGTATTGGCACTGAGGCCTTGGCAATGATCTCTAATCCAATGGTGAAGCCCTATCGTCCAGAAGATTATGAAGCCATTATGGTAAACTACTATAAGGCTCTCAATTTTATTGCTTTAAAAAATTATGAGGGCGCATTGGTGGAGTGTCGCCGCATCAACATTCGTCTTCAGATACTCAACGATCGGTATAAAAACCATAAAAATAAGTATGCGCGAGATGCCTTTGCCCATAATCTTATGGGACTGATCTATGATGCGATGGGCGATTATAACAATGCATTTACTGCTTATCGCAACGCACTGGATGTCTACGAAAACGATTATACCACTCTATTTGGAATCACTGCACCCTTGCAATTGAAAAAGGATTTAATGCTTTCTGCAAAGAAATCTGGTTTTCACAGCGAAGTACGATTTTATGAGAAGAAATTCGATATGGAAACGCCCACAGAAGTTTCTGGTGAAGGTAAGTTGGTTTATATTTGGATGAATGGCTTCGGACCCGTGAAGTCAGAGTGGAGTATCAACCTCACCAATATGGGCATGAAAAATGGTAACGTCATTTTTGGAAGTAGTGATTTGGGAATCACCTTTCCACTCTTTATTGGCAATCAAAGTCCAGAAAAACAATCGTCCTTCAAGAATCTATCATTTGTTCGTATGGCGTTTCCAAAGTTGGTAGAACGCCCTCTCCTATTTAATAGAGCTGTATTGAAATACAACAATCAGAATCATCCATTGGAATTGGCCGAAGACATTAATAAAATTGCCCATGAAACCCTAAATGACAGAATGTTGCGTGAGATGGGAAATAATTTACTCCGTCTAGCTACCAAACAGGTGATGGAACAGGTAGGTCGCAACCAAAATGAGAATTTAGGCACTATTCTTAGTATAGTAAATGCCATGACCGAAAAAGCAGATACAAGAAACTGGCAGTCGCTCCCCTACGCTATCTCTTATACAAAAATAGCTATGCCTCCTGGAAACCATAAGTTAGAACTTTTTCAATCTGGAAGAGATGTTCAATCCACCGAAAAAGTAGAAGTCATAATTCAAGCAGGACAAACTACTTTTCAAGTTTTTCATCAGCTGGGAAATTAGGCTTTTTGTTTCATCACGATAATGTGAGTCTGAAATAAAGCCTTAAACCGAGAACTATAAGCCAGGATTAAACTACCTCTTTAATTTTCACCGATTCAACTTTCGAAAATCGCTGCAATATCGCTTCTGAACGACTCTTCCGAATGGAGAGCTCAATTTTACAATTTAAGTCGAATTTCTGATGATGAATATTGGGCTCCTCCTCTTTAATAATGCGCATCACATCGTTCATATTTGTATATTCAAAATGAACAGTAAAATGGTGATCGATGGTTTTTGTAATGATTTTTGCATTTGCAATGGCATCGGCAGCAGCCTCACGATAGGCCTGTATTAGCCCACTTGTGCCGAGCTTAATACCCCCAAAATAACGCACCACTACAATGAGTATGTTGGTAAGTTCATTGGATAGAATCTGTCCGTGAATGGGCTTACCAGCAGTTCCTGAAGGCTCCCCATCGTCGTTGGCTCTAAAGTTCATACCATCCATCCCCAATTGCCAGGCAAAGCAGTGGTGACGCGCATCATAATACTGCCGTTTTAAAGAGTCAATAAGCTCTTTGGTCTCCTCTTCAGATTCTACTGGATAAGCATAGGCTGTAAACTTACTTCCTTTCTCTTTATAGATACCTTCCGAGGGGGATTGGATGGTTTTATATTCGTCCGATGATTCCATTTTAGAATTTTAGATGAGAATCAAAGATACAAAAAGAGGAAGAGTCAAGAAAACGGCAGAAAATGAATTATGAAATATCAGAAGTAATTTCAGCAGAGTATGCCTCAAGAGCTACTTCAAGAAAATGATTGCGTTTCTTTTCATCGGCCAATGTAATCTGAGGGTAAAATAGATGATCAACTACCTGCAT
>CAZJDS010000315.1:0-3024 GCA_964544795.1 uncultured Alkaliflexus sp.
GTGCTCTTCCGATCTAACTTCTTTAGGATGTGGGTAAAAACTCATAACAGCTATTTTAGAGTCATCATAAGTTAAGGCTTTTTTTATGATATTTTGATGGCCGATATGAATGCCATCAAAATTACCGATTGCTAAAGTAATCTTTTCTTTATTTTCTATTTTGTCATATGTATTTTTATATGTAATCATATTCCACCTTTATTATTGATTAAAGAAATATTTAGGTTTATATTTATCTTCTACTCTTTCATAAAAAGCCAAATAATTACCTGCCATATCACATGCGATAAAGTCTTCTTTTATATTTGTATTTCTTTCATCTAGATATACTCCATTTTTTATTAGTCTAGCTAAATAATCATTAAATGATATTTTAGGAATATCTTTAAACAATAACTTTTCATCAATTAAATCTTTTAACTCTATATCTTCAATGGTTTTAGCTTTATCTAAACTATAGTTACCTATTTTAGTTCTATTTAGTTTAGATAATGCACCAAATGTATTTAATTTATATCCTAAGTCTCTAGCAAGGCTTCTAATGTAAGTACCTTTTGAAACCTTGGTTTTAAAAGATAACTCTTCTTTGTAATCTATTATATCAAAGAAATAAATTCTAACTTCTCGTTTACTTAAATTTAAAGAAACCCCTTTTCTGGCAGCATGGTATGATTTAATACCATCTTTTTTTATTGCCGAGTAAGTAGGCGGTAACTGCATATGTGAAGGCATAAACTCTTTTATTTTATCTTTAATATCATTTAAGCTTATATTTATTTCTTTACTATCTATAATACTACCGGTAATATCGTTAGTATCATATTCATTACCAAAAAGAATAGTTCCTTCATATTCTTTTGTTAAACTCTCTAATCTATTAGATAGTTTGGTGGCATTATTAATAAGTAAAATTAATAATCCAGTCGCAAACGGATCAAGCGTTCCCGCATGACCTACTTTTTTAAATTTAAATTTTTTCCTTATAATGCTAACTACATCATGACTAGTATAACCTGCCGGTTTATTTATTAATAATATTCCGTTCATAAAACACCTTTTTTAATATATAAATTATTATATCATAATGTATTTTATATATATTAATACCTATAAAAAAAGGCGTTAGCCTTTTATTTATGTTCACTTAACCAAGTGATTAGTTTATCTTTTGGCTGATAACCGGAAACTCTTGCTACTTCCTTACCGTCTTTAAATAAAACTAAAGTAGGAACAGCTTTAATACCAGCATCAATTGCTTGTTTACGATACTCATCGATATCTAATTTAACAAATGATGTTTCTTTATCCTCACTACTTAGTTCTTCTAGAACTGGGGCTAACATTTTACATGGCCCACACCAGGTTGCAAAAAAATCTACTAGGACTAAACCATCTTTATTAACTACTTTTTGAAAATCTTCACCTTTATATGCTTGCATACTTATAGACCTCCTTAATTAATTACTATAATTATTATACATTGAAAATCAAAAATATGAGGATTTGTTGCATAATTATAAAGTTATAATCGTAACTCCATTTAATCCTTCACCTTCACCACCATATCTATGGGATTTTATGGTTGTAGATTTTTTAATATATTCATAAACTGCTTTTCTAATAGCACCTGTACCAAACCCGTGAATTATTCTTAAAGAAGGTAGGTTTGCTAGTAAAGCATCGTCAATTGCTTTATCTAATAAATCATTAACATCAATATATCTTACTCCTCTTAAATCTAATTCAAATGAAGCATTTTTAGTTGGTGTACTAGATATATCTTTAGTTCTTACTTCTTCCTTCTTTTTTAAAGGTTCATCGGTCTTAATTAAATCATTTGACTTAAATGGTAATTCAAAATTACCAAAAGAAACATAATAGTCTTTATTTTTAACCTTAGTAACAATCCCAACTTCGTTATAAGGAGTAACCAATACATGATCACCTAATTTAATTAAAAGAGATTTTTCTTTAACTTTCTTAGGCTCTTTTTGATTAATGATTCCTTTGTATTTTGCATACTCAGGAGTAGATAGCACTTTCTTTTTAGATAATTCTTCTAAAATGTTTAAAGCCTCTTTTTTCATTTGTTCATATTTTTTTAATTCTTTTGATTTTACATCTTCAATTATTTTATTTTTATTTAATTCTAATCTTTTTAATTCTTCTTCGTACAATTTAATTTTGGTTTCTAATTCTTTTTCTTTTAATAAAAGTTCATCCTTTAAATTTTCTAATTTATTTTGTTCATTAGTTAATTTTTCCAAACTAAAAGATAAGTTACTTCTATTTTCATTTAAAATGGTTTTAGCATCTTTGATAATATTGATGTTTAATCCTAATTTTTCGGCAATCAATAAAGCATTAGATGAACCAGCTATTCCTAACTTTAATTTATAAAGTGGCATTAACGTCTCTAAATCAAATGAGACACTTGCTGTTAAAATATCTTCTTCACTAAAAGCATACATCTTTAACTCACTATAGTGAGTTGTTAATATTAATCTAGTCTTAGGAAAATTCTTTAAATAATTAATAATTGACTTTGCTAAACTAACTCCCTCAACAGGATCGGTTCCCGAACCTAATTCATCAAGTAAAATCAAAGAGTTTACTTTTAAATTTTCTACCATATTTTTTATCTTTGATATATGTGATGAAAAAGTTGATAGTGATTGAACAATTGATTGTTCATCACCAATATCTGCTAGTACTTGATTAAAAATAGCAATATTACTATCTTTTAACGCTGGAATTAAAAGGCCTGACTGGGCCATTAAAGTAAGAAGACCAACTGTCTTTAAAGCTACCGTCTTACCTCCAGTATTAGGACCTGTAATCATTAATACTTTATAATTACTATCAAGGGATACATCAATTGGTACTACTAAATCCTTATTAATTAAAGGATGTCTTGCTTTTATTAAATTAATAATACCATCATTATTAATTTTAGGTTTGACACCTTTAATTTCTTTAGCATATAAAGCTTTGGCACTAATTGTATCTAAAGTAACTAATATA
>CAZJDS010000316.1:0-3018 GCA_964544795.1 uncultured Alkaliflexus sp.
AGAATGCCCATTTTACGCTGTTCATAAAGAGTTCATCGCTCACTTCCATGATGCTCGATTTCCCTAGAAACCAAGCCATGAAGAAAGTTACAATGGTCATGCTTACAATCTGCCCCACCACTCGCATAGATGAAGAGACACCAGAAGCTATGGCATATTGATCTTTGTTCACTGAGCTCATGATGGTATTCATATTGGGGGATGAAAATAGTGCAAAACCTAAACCGACTAGAATTAGATTTAAAACAATAACTGTATGACTCGTTTCCTGGTTGAGAAAAACCATCCAGAGCAACCCTATTGCACTTAAGGCCATACCCAAAGATGAAAGGTAACGTGGCTGAATCTTATCAGACCATTGACCTGTAATAGGAGACAATATGGCCATCACAAGAGGTTGTGCCAATAGTATAGTTCCCGCTTTTTGAGGAGATAGGAGTTGGATCTTCTGGAGATATAGACTCAAGAGAAATACAATGGCAAAAGTTGCACTGTAATTAATGAGTGCGGCTATGTTTGAAAACGCAAACAGACGATTTTTTGAAAATAGCCTGAGATCAATTACTGGATATTTGCTTCGGTTTTCGACAAACACAAATGCTGTCAATAATACTACTCCAGTAGCAAGAAGAAGCCAGCCTGTTGTTTCAGGTATTTTAGACGATCCGAAGACCAAAGCCATAAGAGCCAGTGCATAAATGGTTGAACCAGAAACATCTATTGGAGCTTGAATTTTGTCTTTTTTATCTTTCCCTAAATATAGAAAAGTAATGATGGCTGCAAAAAGTCCAAAGAGTGATGATATTATGAAAACGGAGCGCCATCCCAACTGCTGAGTAAGAATTCCTCCCACAAAAGGACCTGTGGCTAAACCCAGATAGACTGCCGAAACTGAAATGCCCAACACACGTCCGCGTTGTTCCTGTGGAAATGCCAGCACTAAAATTGCGGGTGCCGTAGTCATTGTCATGGAGCCTCCGATTCCTTGAATTACTCGAAAGACAATTAGCATCGTCCCAGAGGAGGATATTCCACATAAAAAAGTGGTGATGGAAAAGATCACTACTCCAATGGTAAATATTTTTTTAATTCCTCTCATATCCGCCATTTTCCCCATGGGAAGGAGTAAAACTGCTGAAGATAGAAGGTAAGATGTTATTACCCAGCTCAATGTAACAGCATCCATTACAAAAGCTTTTTCAATTGCTGGCAGGGCAACATTTACAGCAGAAATAAGAAATGGGTTTAAAAAGGAGGTGATAGAGGCAATCGTTAGGGCACTCTTTTGGGTATTTGTCCAACTCATATTTGTTCTAATTTTCTATAATTGCCCATTGAGGAGCATTTATGCCAGAATCATCATAAATTCACTTTCTAAAATATCTGAGTCTACAACATCTGGCTTCCATACTTTCCAGTTGATTAGATATTTTTTCAGAATAAGAAAAAAGGTGAGAGGGAATTCGTTTTTCTGCCACATCTGTGCATAATTTAACAATCCCTTCTTTTTAATCAACTGATCTAATTCTTGTATAATAATTAAATAAAAATCCTCTAAAGGCAAAACACAACTGAACTTTTTTGTGGGAACCTCTTCTCCGAAGGGACCTGCAGTACGAGTAAGATTTAAGTGAATGGTTTTTCCTTCAGGAGACGAAATATCTATTAGCAACAAGTGTTTATCACAATACCATTCAACCATCGCATTGTTTTTTTCGTCCCAAAGGTGGCTGGGAGCTTGGATGATAGAAACCATTGCCTGTAATAAGTCGCTCAAAGGATTAGAAGCATGGGTAGTTTCAAATTCCATAACTTCATCATTTATATTGAATTGCCCTTTGCTTCGTCCGATTTCTATTAGTTTGTAGGAAAATGAGAAGGTTGGTTTCATAGGGGTGAATTTACATTTGTACAATTAAATCAAAAATGTTTAGCCAAATTAATTGTTTCAAATAATTTGATAAGTTCTCAGGTCACAAGTACTTGAGGGTGTCAAAGCAAATCTTTTTTCTGTTTAAAAAAAGTAAAATATTATGCAATTTAGGCAAAATATTTTGCACTCGCTTTCTCTTTGATCACATTGAGCTATTTCTCTTTTTGTTTAGATGTTGATAATGAAGGTTTATCGCCTTTTCCATAAGATAATTATGTTTCTTGAGGCTTTTGTTAAATGAATGGCTAATTTTGCAAAAAAAAATGGTGATTAAAGAAGCACGCTTTTTAATGAGTAGTCAAGATGCAGACAAGTGCCCCAAACCCACTTTGCCTGAGTATGCCTTTATTGGCCGATCCAATGTGGGAAAATCTTCATTAATTAACATGTTGTGTCGCATTAACAAGTTGGCAAAAACCTCTTCTACTCCTGGAAAAACACAGCTCATCAACCATTTTATTATTAATAATTCATGGTATTTGGTAGATTTGCCTGGCTATGGTTATGCACGAACCTCGAAAGTTAATCGTGAAGAGTTTGGTATGATGACGATGAAGTATTTAGCCCAAAGAGAAAATCTTCTTTGCTTATTTATTTTGATAGATGCTCGTCATTCGCCCCAAGAATCAGACTTAAAGTTCATGCGAAAGATGGGAGAAGGACAACTCCCATTTGTTATAGTTTTTACTAAGGCTGACAAGGTTAAGCCAGCTGCTTTAAATAGTAATTTGGAGAAATATAAAACACGACTTTTAGAAGAGTGGGAATCATTGCCTGCTATTTTTGTCACTTCTTCAGAAAAAGAGGAGGGCCGTGACGAATTGTTGAGTTTTATTAGTGATATCAATGATACTTGGCAACCCGAATAACTTAATATAATATAATGTAAAGTTGTTTTACAGTCCTTGCATATGTTTTTTTATATCTTTACAAAAAAGATAACACTCCTAAATTAATATAAATAATAGCTATTAATGTCACATAAAGCACCAATTAAAATTTTCTCAGGTACGCAAACTCGCTATTTGGCAGAAAAAATTAGCTTATGTTCAGGGCAAGAGTTGGGCAATATCAACTTAATCCAT
>CAZJDS010000317.1:0-3016 GCA_964544795.1 uncultured Alkaliflexus sp.
CGATCATAGATGTGTGAAAACCATATTCTCGTGCTTTCCAAGACAAGTAATAAGGGTCAAGAGGAATGCAATGCCCACCCAAGCCTGGTCCTGGATAAAATGCCTGAAAACCGTATGGCTTGGTTTTAGCAGCATCAACAACTTCCCAAAAATTGATACCCATTTTATTACATAAGATTGCCAGTTCGTTTACCAAACCAATGTTAACATTCCGGTATGTGTTTTCGAGAATTTTTTCCATTTCGGCTACTGCTGGTGATGAAACACGATGAACAGGCGCTTCCAATATTGCCTCATAAAGAGCAGCTGCAAGCTCCGTGCAGGCTGGTGTAACTCCCCCAACAACCTTAGGTGTATTTTTTGTATTATAAATCAAATTACCTGGATCAACACGTTCAGGAGAAAAGGCCAAGTAAAAATCTTTTCCGCAAACCAATCCAGACAGCTCAAGGATTGGCTTAAGCAATTCTTCTGTCGTACCTGGATACGTTGTAGATTCCAAGACAATCAGCATATCAGAATGCATGTAAGGCACAATGCTTTTTGCAGACGCTTTCACATAGCTAATATCCGGTTGTTGGTACACATCAAGTGGTGTCGGTACACAAATAGCTACACAATCAGCTGAAGCCACTTGGGAGAAATCCGTAGTGGCCGATAGCATTCCAGAATCCACAATTGATTTAAGATCTTCATCAACAACATCACCAATGTAATTCTGGCCTGCGTTCACCATATTGACTTTATTTTCTTGGATATCAAAACCAATGGTTTTAAATCCTACTTTTGCTTTTTCGACAGCCAGTGGCAACCCAACATACCCAAGCCCAATGACGCCAAGAGTCACTTGTTTTGTTTTTATACGCTCTATCATATTACTTGATCCATCCTCTCTATTTAAAAATATGCGTTTTTTGATTTATAATTAAGTGTATATTGATAACGTTACAATAGTGTTTTTGTGTTTATATTAAATAGAGTCGCTAATCATTTTACACCAACGTACAATTATACTTGGGTCAATTTCAAAATAATTTTTTCGAGTTTCTCTGCATGTTTTTCGAAATCATATTCTTTGGCAGTTAATGATGCATTCCTACAATACTCATTAAATTCAAAAGGGCTCATGTGATAAAACTTTAGAATCCCATCCGCAAAAGCCTCAGGATCATCTGCCGCAATCGTTATGCCACTTTTCGTTTCCTTTAAAATATCATAACCACATGCAATATTTGAAAGAATCGGTTTTCCGGAAGCTAAATATTCAAACAACTTATTTAAACTTAAACCATATTGGTAGAGCTGAATATTTTGACCCGTAAATACATTCAGCTGACTTTTGCTTAAAATATACGGAATATATTTTTTTTCAACTGTACCCATGAACTTCACATTCAGTATTTTACGGTCATCCACGTATTGAGATAGCATTTTTCTTTGATAGCCATCTCCAAATAAATAAAACATGATATCGTTGATTTTATATTTTTGCAAAATCTCTGCCGCTTTAATTACTGTTATCAATGCATTCGCTCGTCCCATTGATCCCGTATAAATTATTTTAAATTTATTTTTTCCCGAAAAATCATTGTTGTAGTATTCATATTGGCGCTTATTATAATTAAATTGCTTCAAATCAACACCATTGTTTATATATGCGACCTTATCATCTTTTAGCCCGATACTGGTAATATAGTCTTTCCCACCAGGGATTGTAAAAATAATTTTATCCGCTTTCTTATAAATTGATTTTTCAACGGCGTAAAGCAGTTTTGCAAGCAAACTATTTCTACGAAGCTTACCCATAGCAACTAAAGTTTCTGGCCACAAATCCCTGATCTCGCAAATGAAGGGTACTCCATAAGTTTTAGATATTTTTTGGCCCACAAGTAAAGTGAATGGATGAACACTTGACGCAAGAATTATATCAGGTTTCCCTGCCTTCTTCTCGTACTGGCTCACAATACTTCTTAAATTGATTGAAAAAGTAAGCATATTCCTAATTCTAGAGATTCCGTTAGCAGTGTAAGGTGTGCTCTTGACAAAAACATATGGTATGTTCTTTGAAAACTTTAAAATAAATCGTTTTTTTTTAATTTTAATTGTTTGAGTGCTATTATGACGTGTATTTGCACAGAATATTGTTGGCTGATACCCTCTTTGCAGTAATTGTTCAGCAAACCAGTGGTGTCTACCTCCATTATTAAAAAACATAGCAGTGGCATAGTGATTCATAAGCCAAATATTTTTGGTCACGACAATTTCTCCTAAAGAATCATTTTTTTTGAAATAAAATTAGTAAAACAAATTTCAGTTTTCATATTTTAGAGAAACTGTTATTGGAATACAGTGTAGTCTTTATTTTCTCTCAAAAGTCTTGCAGGATTACCAATTACTACCGAACGTGGAGCAACATTTTTTAGCACTACTGACCCCATGCCAACGATAGATTGTTTTCCAATTGATATCCCATTACGAATATTAGCACCACTTCCCAAAAAGCAATTTGAACCGATTTCAACATTCCCTCCAATCGTGCACTGTGGAGATATAACAGAATATGCGCCAACATTGACATCATGCCCGATGACAACGTGCTTGTTTATAAAGCAGCCTTTCCCAATATGTACATTTGTTGTTATTGTTGTTCCGGAATGTATGACAACGCCTTGATCTATACTTGAAAGACTAGAAAGAATAAAAGACGGATCGATAACATTCGTACAAAACAGCTGTTTTTTTTCGAGCGTAACATAAAGCTTTTCTCTTACAGATGGTTCACCTATAGCTACTATAAATTCAAGCGCATTAGCTGGAAGCTCTTTTAAAACAGTTTCTAAAGTTTTCACAATTATGCCATCAATTACTTGTCCTGCTCTATTGTCGTCCACAAACAGAACACTCTGCCACTTTGCGATTCGTTTTGCAAGATCAGCAACTTCTCTTCCGAGGCCTCCACAGCCATAGATGCATAAAACATTCATGAATCTTGATCTCCCTGAAATTTATCCATTGT
>CAZJDS010000318.1:0-3010 GCA_964544795.1 uncultured Alkaliflexus sp.
GGAGCAAATTGCCAGTGAGAAAGCCGGCATCATTAAGTCGCAGGTCCCCGTGGTGGTGGGACGAAAACAGGCAGCCACCCGGGGGGTCTTTGAGCAAAAAGCGCTGGAGCGGCATGCGCCATTGATTTGGGCCGAAGATGAGGTGCTGGCCCTGTCGCTGGAGCAGCATTTGCGCTGGCAAAAGGTGCAGGTAACCTGTAAGAGTCAGTCCGGTGAATTTACTTGTCGACTTCCGCTTCCTGGTGATTACCAGTTGGAAAATGTGCAGACCGTAGTCGCCGCTCTGGATGAGCTGCAGCGTTTGGGTTTTCCTTTGAATGAGGAGGTGGTACGTGAGGGCTTGGAAGGGGTGCTTGCGCTAACCGGACTGCTGGGGCGCTGGCAGGTGCTTTCGGAAAAGCCCCTGGTGATTTGTGATACCGGGCACAATGAAGATGGCGTGAAATGGGTGGTACGGCAGTTGCTGAAGAGCAGTTGTGAAAAATTGCATGTGGTTTGGGGCATGGTGGGCGATAAGGACCTTCGGGGCATATTGCAGTTGTTGCCGACCCATGCCGTCTATTATTTTACCCAGGCCGCTCTGCCCCGGAGTCTGGATGCCGGGAAGCTGCAGGCGCAGGCCCTTTTGCAGGGATTGCAGGGGCAGGTTTACCCTAGCGTGGCGGAGGCGGTGGCTGCGGCGAAAAAAAATGCCGGAGATAACGATTTGATTTTCATCGGAGGTAGTACTTTTGTGGTGGCCGAGGCACTTTAATTTGAGAAAAATGTTTGGCGATTGCACAAAACTCTTCTATATTTGCATCGCTTTTAAGGGAAGCAATCAGGGCGCTTAGCTCAGTTGGTTCAGAGCATCTGGTTTACACCCAGAGGGTCAGCGGTTCGACTCCGTTAGCGCCCACTTTTTAAAGCAAAAAATATTTAGGGCGCTTAGCTCAGTTGGTTCAGAGCACCTGGTTTACACCCAGGGGGTCAGCGGTTCGACTCCGTTAGCGCCCACTAAATACAGTGAAAAGACTGCCGACGGCAGTCTTTTTTTTTCATTAAATTTTAACAATGTTTTATTTCAATAGTATGTTTTGAATTAAAGAAATGCTTCTTTAATCAAAAACTTGCTTATTTTTGTCATTGTGGAATGCAAATCAAATAAAAAAATGGAAGCAGGGAGTAATAAAAAGAGAAGTTATCCAGTACCCGAACCAGCACTTCGGCGTATGCCCTGCTATTTAGCCTATCTTAAATTAGAACATCGGCGTGGTAGTCAATATGTATCTTCAACGTTGATTGCACGCGATAATGGTGTGGATCCAACTCAAGTAACGAAAGATCTTTCTTATACGGGTATTACAGGTAAAACACGTGTAGGTTATGAGGTAGAGCCTTTGATTAATGCCTTAGAAGACTTCTTGGGGTTTAATGAAATGGACAAAGCTTATCTCTTTGGTGCAGGAAGCCTGGGAACTGCGCTATTACATGATCATGGTTTGGTTCAGTATGGTCTTAAAATTATTGATGCTTTTGATGTAGATGAGAATGTCATCGGCAATGAGGTGAACGATGTAAAAGTTCATCATGTGGATGAATTTAAAAAGAGAGAGAATAAAATAGTTAAAATAGGTATTCTTACGGTTCCTGCTGAATATGCACAAGAGGTGGCATTAATGATGATTGACAATGGCATTCGTGCGATTTGGAACTTTACACCCGTTCGAATTTCGGTGCCTGATCATGTAGTGGTTCAAAACACTTCATTGTATGCCCACCTTGCGGTGATGTTCAATCGACTAAATGTGCTTACTGAAGGTCAATAGTTTTTCAAATAATTGAGGCTTTTCTTAAAGATCCAAATATCATCGGTCAATAAAAGAAGTTATAAATTAACAAGTTCCCTTTCATCATTTCATTAGGATGAAAGGTTTATGTTTTTATATTTTATTCCCTATAGTCAGTAAGGTTTTAGAAAATAATGAATATATTTGCGCGATTGTAGAAAATGTGAAAAAATGTTCTTGAATAGATAAAAGATTAATCAAATGCAAAACAAAGGAGCGATCAGACTATTTGCCATACTATTGGCATTAGTAAGTTTATATCAACTAATTTTCACCTATCACGCCCGAAAGGTAGAGAAAGATGCCATAGAGTTTGCCAAAATGAAAGCCGACGATCCCACTGATAATAGTGAGGTTCGGAAGTATGAAATGGCTTATTTAGACTCTATTGCACATGAACCAGTTTACAATTTTCTGTTTGGTGCACGTAAGTACACCTATATGGAGTGTAAAACTCGCGAAATTAACTTTGGGCTGGATTTAAAAGGAGGTATGAACCTCATTTTAGAAGTGAAGGTGTCTGATATTATTCAGGCTTTATCGAATTATAGCCAAGATGAAAACTTTAAAAAGGCGATAGCTATTGCCGAAGAGCGCGAAAAGAATTCTACACGTGATTTTGTTTCTCTTTTTGGAGATGCATTTTCTGAGGTAGCTCCTAATGGAAGTTTGGCAGCTATCTTTAATACTGTAGAGTTAAGAGATAAAGTGAAATACAACTCTTCCAATGACGAAGTGTTAAACGTATTGCGTGAAGAGTCTCGAAGTGCCATTCGTAATGCATTCAACATTATCCGCACACGTATTGATCGCTTCGGAGTGGTTCAACCCAACGTTCAGCGTCTTCAAAAAGACGGTCAGGTGTTGATTGAGCTTCCAGGTATTACTGAGCCAGAACGGGTTCGTACCCTTTTGAGAGGTTCTGCCAACTTGGAGTTTTGGGAGACTTATGACAATGAAGATATAGTCCAATATATCTCACAAGCCAATACTATGGTGGCTCGTTTAGAGCAAAGCAAAGCACCCGTGGCTACAGCTGATGTAGAAGGAGAAAAAGCAGAAGAGGTAAAATCGGACAGTGATGAGTTGAGCCTTTTAGCCGATATTGAAGCAGAAGGAGATACTGCGGAAGTGGAAGAAAGTGCTACTCGTTCTCTATTTACATTGTTGCAGCCCAGTGG
>CAZJDS010000319.1:0-692 GCA_964544795.1 uncultured Alkaliflexus sp.
ATCCAACTGATCTGAAAATATTTTACTGTAATCCATCCACATATCGTGTGCATCCCCTTTAAACAAATGCATATCCACTTGATTGACAATTTTACCCATCTCTACAGATGCTTTTTGAGCAGCAGTCAAGTCATCACCCACAAGAGCATCTTTCAGTTTAAAGTAATTTGTTAAAACGGGCTCTAAGGCTTTTTTAGCTTGAGTATTAATTGAAACGGGTTCATGAGAATCAAATGTATTGTGGGAATAATTCTCGTCGCTTTCGCCATTGCGTTCATGTCCCATCATACTGGGTTTACCCGCCAATTGAGCTGCTGCATCGATGCTGAAAGTTCCGTGGCTGGCGATTTCTTCTCCTTCTTCAACTCCTTCTAATACAACATAGCTTTTACCTAAGGAAGGTCCTAAAGTCACTTCACGCATTAAAAATCCCGTTCGATTGTCGGTTACGGATTTGATGTAAACGACGGATCTTTCACCTGTCCACATAACGGCCGTTTTGGGAACAACCAGCGCATTTGGAAATTCAGCCAATTCTGCTTCCACCCACCCTGTAACATACATTTCAGGTTTTAAAACACCTTCAGCGTTTTGCTGTTCCAATCTTGCCTTTGCCACTCTTGTGGTGGGGTTGATGACGGGATCGATGTAAGTAAGCTTTCCCTCAAAGCTTTTACCTGGTAGAGAGCTCA
>CAZJDS010000319.1:702-2998 GCA_964544795.1 uncultured Alkaliflexus sp.
GCAGGGAACTTACGGTAAATGTAATCGGATTGCCTTTCTTAATCCAGTTCATATCTGCTTCATACACATCAAATAGAATCCACACTTTAGAAAGATTGGCAATTTCGAAGAGCGTTTCTCCTCTGGTCACATAATCTCCAGGATTAATCATTTTTTTCGTTACATATCCTGAAACATCGGCTCGAATAGAGAAAACTCCTTGTGCTTCATTTTTTTCTAAGATCTCTTCAATCTGTTGATCGGATAATTTCCAGTTCTTTAATTTTTCTTTAGCGGAATTAAACAAGTGCGGTTGTGTCTCTTTGGTCTTATTGGCTTCAAAGAGTTCTTCTTGTGCAGTGACCATATCGGGGGAGTAGATGGTGGCGATCGGGTCTCCTTTGCGCACATACTCTCCAGTGAAATTTACCAATAGTTTTTCAATTCGACCTGATAGATGAGACGACTGTGAAGTCATCAATCGCTCATCGGCAAGTACTTTTCCATTTAGTCTGATGCGTTTTATAGGCTGAGCTTTTTCTACAAACGTTGTACTAACGCCAGCTAACTGCATCGCTGTTGCTGACATACTTATAACTGCTGGATCTCCTCCGTCGCCATCTTCATCCGCCAATGGAATCAAATCCATACCACAAATGGGGCATTGCCCTGGTTCATTCTGGCGAATTTGTGGATGCATAGAGCAGGTCCATATTGTCTCTTTATTAGCAGATTCTGTAGAATGATCGAGCTCGTGATTATGGGTAGATGAACTGCCGCCAAATAGCACCCATCCCAATAATATTCCTACAACTAATGTGCTTACAGCTATAATAAGGGTTCTTTTATTTAAATTCTTCATTTTATCGAGTTTTTGCGATTAAATAGTCCAATTCTGCACTTAAAATATCGTATTGAGTAGAAGCTTCAATTTTTAGCTTTTGATAACTCAATAACTGTTGCTGCATTCGTAACACCTCTTCAAAAGCACGTCCTGAATTGGCATAGGCGCTAAAAAGCAGGTTTAAAGATCTCTCAGCTTCTGCTTCCTGATTTATATACAGTGAAAGCAGTTGTTTTTGCTCCTGAATTTCGAACCAAACCATTTCATATGTGGAATGCAAACTGCTTGTAACCTCTTGTTTTTGCAAACTATAGCTCTCTTGCATTAGTTGCGCTTCTTTGACAGCACCCTTATATTTCTTTCTAAAAATAGGGATGGACAGAGTAACCATAGGCATAATCATGTCGTCTTGGTTTTTCAGTATTTCATACTCTACACCCACGCCTATCTGCGGAAGACCACGCTTCTGAGCTGCTCTTTCAGAAGCTTTATTGGCTTCCACTTGCAGTGTTAAAGCTTCAAGCAGAGGATGATTGCCAATCAATGAATCCTGACGAATGGCGACTTCTCTCTTATCCAAGTTTAATGATTTTGGAAGAACGACCTCTTCCTCTTTTTCTCTATTGAGAAGTTGATTGAATTGATTTACAAGTGGCTTCTCTTTCTCCATCAAAATTTGGTGATTTGTTTCCGCCTCTTTCAACAGAATGTCTGTTCTCAAAATATCCACCATAGAACTCTCTCCATTCTCAAACTTCTTGGTGGCAATGAACTTATACCTTGTAAGAAGATCTATATTCTCTTTCTCTATTTGAATCAGATAATCCAACTCAAGTAGAGGATAGTAGGCAGATGATACTTGATAGTAGAGCTGATTCCGTTTGTCAATAAACTCATGAAACTTTGCTTCAGCTCTCAATGCAGCTGCATCGCCTTGCGCTTTTAAAGTGCCAAACCATGGAAACATTTGAGTGAGTGTGAGTTTTAAATTCTCCTGAATGACCTGATCTCCATTTGGCGAAATATAAAAGCCTAAAGAAAGTTGTGGGTCAGACAAAGAGCTCACTTGCGGAACTTGTTGCAATGCGGCTTCATACGCCTTATAACTGGCTTGCAATCCTGCATTGTTTTCAGCTGCTATAGAAAAATAGTCGTCTAAAGTCTGTGTCCAGCTTAACTGACTACTCCCTAACATAGATAGGAGTATGATTATATATCTTATCATTTCTTCTCTTTTTTAAATTTGTACTCTTCTCTAAGAGAGTAGAGGGTTGGAACAATATAATAGGTAATGGCTGCCACAATCATTCCACCAAAAGCTGGAATGGCCATCGGTATCATCACATCCGCCCCGCGCCCGGTTGAAGTGAGAACAGGCAGCAGAGCTATGATGGTTGTGGCAGTAGTCATAACGGCGGGTCTTATTCGTCTTTCACCTGCTTCCACCACCGCTTCTCTAATCTCTTTGATACT
>CAZJDS010000320.1:0-2981 GCA_964544795.1 uncultured Alkaliflexus sp.
TACAAAGCCGTAGAAGCCAAAGTAGAAGGTGATTGGAGTGCCGCATCTTACTGGTTTGAAATCATCGCATTGGGAAAGCCTGGAGATTCGATTACTCTAAAAGGGTTGGACAGATACAGTTGGCAAGGAGACTCCGCTGTAGCCCAACTTTTTAAAGAGTTAGGTGTACAGAGCAAATTCACAAAAAAAGGATTGGTTTTAACAAATAATGGCACCCCAACCAGTCGTAACTTCATCCATGACTTTACCAATGAGCCCGATTTGGCACAAACATTTGCAGTAACTGCTTGTTTTTTGAATATTCCGTTTCATTTCACAGGGCTCCACACGCTAAAAATTAAAGAGACCGATCGTATTACTGCATTGGTAGATGAATTGGCTAAATTTGGATTTGTACTTTCCACCAACAACAAAGACAACTTGGTTTGGAAAGGTGAAAGGACTTCACCTTCAGAAAATATTGTAGTCGCCACCTATAAAGACCATAGAATGGCAATGGCGTTTGCACCAGCAACTTTAAAAACGGAGCCTTTCGCTATTGCCGATGAGCAAGTAGTAACCAAATCTTACCCCAACTTCTGGAATCATTTGGAAAAAGCAGGATTTGATGTAATGAGCGCTCTTTAAAATCAATCACTTTAGTAATTAATGCGATAGACTTAAATTATTCCCCTCCATACTCTTTATAAAATGCAACAATAGTTTCTATCCCTTTCAAGAATTGATCTACTGGGAAATTTTCATTGGGACTGTGAATGGCATCAGACTCCAAACCAAAACCCATTAATAGCGATTTTACACCCAAGATGTTTTCAAAATCTGAAATAATGGGAATACTACCTCCACTACGAACAGGAATGGGCGTTTTGCCATATACCTTTTGGTAAGCGTTTTCTGCTGCCTGATAAGCTGGCATATTGATGGGACAAACATAACCTTGCCCACCATGTAGAGGAGTTACTTTTACTTTCACATAAGGTGGAGCAACAGATTCAAAATAAGATTTAAACAGTTGAGTTATCTTCTTATGATCTTGATCGGGCACCAAGCGTGTAGAGACTTTCGCATAGGCTTTAGAAGGCAAAACAGTTTTAGCTCCCTCGCCTATATACCCACCCCAAATTCCGCATACATCCAAAGAAGGACGAATACCAGTTCGCTCATTGGTGGTGTATCCCCTCTCTCCGAAGAGCGCTTGCACACCAATGGCAGATTTATAAGCAGCTTCATCGTATGGTGCTTCCGCCATTTTTTTACGTTCTTCCGTAGAGATCTCTTTTACATCATCATAAAACTTAGGTATGGTAATACGTCCATCTTCATCGGTCAACTGAGCAATCATTTTAGAAAGAACATTAATGGGGTTGGCAACAGCTCCTCCAAAAAGACCTGAATGAAGGTCCATCTCTGGCCCTGTTACCTCCACCTCCCAATAGGCAATACCTCGAAGGCCAGTAGTTATAGAAGGTATATCAGGGGCGATCATGGATGTATCAGAAACCAATATCACATCAGCAGCTAAAAGCTCTTTGTTGGCTTCGCAAAATGCTGGCAAACTGGGTGAACCGATCTCTTCTTCACCTTCGATTAAGAACTTCACATTTACTTTTAACAGATCATTTTTTACCAAATATTCAAAAGCTTTGGCATGCATAAAAGATTGCCCCTTATCATCGTCTGCACCACGGGCATAGATTTTACCTTCTCTAATTTCTGGCTCAAAAGGATTAGAATGCCACAAATCCAGAGGCTCCACAGGCATCACATCGGCATGTCCATACACTAAAACAGTTGGAAAAGAAGGATTTACTAACTTTTCTCCATACACTACAGGATTCCCTTCAGTAGGCATTACCTCTGCCCGATCAGCACCAGCAGAAAGAAGGATCCCTTTCCAATGTTGAGCCACTTTCTCCATATCTGCTTTGTGCCTAGATTGAGAACTAACAGAGGGTATTCTGATTAAATCAAAAAGTTCACTTAAAAAGCGCTCTTTATTTTCGGCAATATACTGTTGTGTTGAATTCATCTTTTACTATTTTAATATGACTTATTGAGTAATTTCTTAAAATTATCAATTAAAGAGCAAAATCTCCTCTCAAAGGATGAGTATTTTTGAAATAAAGTTCAAAGTGACAAAAGGTAAAACAACAAAACCACCCGATTTGGATGGTTTTAAAAATTTATAAAAGAGAGTTCCCTCTTAACTATAAATCCCTCCATTCACAGAAATTATCTCACCTGTGATATAAGAAGCTTTGGATGAAGCTAAGAAAGCTACCACCTCAGCCACTTCTTCCACTGTTCCAAAACGGTTGAGTGGAACCATCCGCTTCATTTCAGCTTCATCGAAATGGCTGGTCATATCGGTTTTAATAAACCCTGGAGCCACACCATTCACAGTTACTCTTTTTTTGCCCACCTCTGATGCTAAGGATTTGGTAGCAGCAATAATGGCGCCTTTTGAAGCGGCATAATTAACTTGTCCTGGCTGTCCTTTCTGACCAGACAGAGAAACAATATTGATGATGCGTCCATTGCGTTTGAGCAACATTTCTTGCAACAAAGTTTTGGTGACAAAAAAGAAGCTATTTAAGTTGGTAGAAAGAACCGAACTCCAGTCTTCGGAAGGCATAAAGACCATTAAATTGTCCTTTATAATACCTGCATTGTTAACTAAAACCTCAATGTGCTTCTCTTGGTTTTTCTCCATCCATCCGCCCAATACCAAAGCTATGTCTTCTTCACTACTCACATCAAATTTTAGCAATTCACCACTGCCACCATTTTTATGGATCTCTTCCAATGTGTTTTCAGCCTCTTCGTTATTGGATATATAATTAATTAAAACATGATATCCATCAGCCGCCAACTTAATGCTGATGCCTCGTCCAATTCCTCTGGATCCGCCAGTTACCAGTGCATATTTCATGTGATTATAATTTGTTTTTCAGTTGCCACATGGAACTCGCCGTGATAAT
>CAZJDS010000321.1:0-2930 GCA_964544795.1 uncultured Alkaliflexus sp.
AGGTGAAAGATGCTATTTGCGACCAATTTCGTGAGAATACAGGTCAGCGTCCTTCCGTGGATCTTGTTCGACCTACCTTAATTATTAATGTGCATGTGGCAGAAGATCAATTCTCCATCTCAATGGACAGCTCGGGGGGACCGTTGAATCGACGAGGATATAGAACCAAAGATCATCCTGCGCCTATTAATGAGTCGTTGGCGGCGGGGATGCTCTTGTTGGCTGGTTATGATGGCAGTCGGCCGTTTTTAGATCCTATGTGTGGGTCGGGAACGATTGTTATGGAGGCGGCTATGATTGCAGCTAAAATAGCGCCCAATATTCAACGTAAAGAGTTTGGCTTCATGCGGTGGAATAATTTTGATGCTGAACTTTGGAAGAAGATACTTGAAGAAGCAAAAGCGGGCGAAGTACGTCCTCAATTTTCTATTAATGGCAGCGACATTGCAGTTTGGGCCATTGACATTGCCCGACAGTCTTCCTTGGATTTTGGTTTGAAGCAATTTATAGATTTTCAAGTTTGCTCCTTTAAAGATGCCCGAAAATCTGGTAAAAATGGAGTGATAGTCATGAATCCTCCCTATGATGAGCGCATGAAATCACGCGATATAGTAAATTTATATGCTGAAATTGGTACTCAGTTGAAACATGTTTTTTCAGGATGGGATGCTTGGATTATCAGCTCCAATTTTGAAGCTTTGAAACTTTTAGGATTAAAACCACAAGAGAAGCATACGCTGTTCAACGGCTCTATAGAGTGCAGATACCAGAGCTTTAATATGTTTGAAGGAAAGAGAAACGGGTGAAAGCAGAGAAAGAGGATTGAGGCTGGGGTTGAGGTAAAGACTAAGGTTGAAGTAAAGACTAAGGTTGAGGTTAAGTTTGCGGATGAGGAGCTTTTCATTTTTTTCTTATTTCCATTTATTTAAATATCTGGCGAATCATCTTTTAGCACAGTAGTGGGGATATTATGGAATTTTCGTAATTGATTTTATTGATCCTCAATACTTGGTTTATAGCATTCTATAAACTTCAATCTTTTTCATACATTTACCCATCTTTTTATAAATATTAAAAGAATTAAAATTATGAGCAAAGTAGTGATTAAAAGCTTCGCGGAGCTGGAAAGTTTAATTGGAACAGAGTTGGGGATTTCTGAATACCACAAATTTACGCAGGAGCAGATTAATCTATTTGCTGATGCCACCTTAGATCATCAGTGGATTCATATAGACGCCGAACGTGCAAAAAAAGAGTCTCCTTTTGGTGATACTATTGCCCATGGCTATTTGACGCTTTCACTTTTACCCCATTTGTGGAACCAGATTGTGGATGTTCAAAACTTAAAACTTCAAGTGAATTACGGTATTGAAAAATTTAAGTTTAATCAGCCTGTATTGGTCAACAATCGTGTGAGATTAGTAGCGCGACTGATTAACGCAGTGAATTTACGTGGTGTTTGTAAAGCTAATATTGGTGTGAAACTTGAAATTGAAGGAGTTAAAAAACCTGCCTACGAAGGGGAGATCGTATTCTTGTATCATTTTAACGATTAAAATTAAGTATGCCCCAACGTATTAATATCGTCAATCCCTTTTTGAAGAAAGATTCTTCAGACTACCAATGCTTTGGCTGTTCACCGCATAACCAAGGAGGGTTGCACATGCACTTTTACTTGGAAGAGGGTCTGTTTTATGGTATTTGGAACCCTAAACCTAATTTTGAAGGCTACGGCGGAGTTCTACATGGAGGGATACAAGCGACCATGATGGATGAAGTGGCCAGTTGGTTTATCTATTCACAAATAGGTACAGCGGGTGTCACAAAATCCATGCAAGTTGAGTATATAAGCCCAACTCGAGTTACAGAACAGCCTATACTGGTAAAAGCAGTTTTACAGGAGAAGGTGGAAAACGAAATCCATTTGGCAGTGGAGCTTATAAGTGAGAATAAAGTCACAGCTACGGCAACAGTGGTCTATTTTGTATTTCCTGAAGCCATTGCCCGACGTCGATACAACTATCCAGGTAAGGAAGCATTTTATACAAAATGAGAAAGATTATGAAGCATTTGTTTTTAGCGATCACTTTAATTTCGACTTTGGTATTCACCTCTTGTGAAGGGGATAAAATTAATATTTTTAGTCTTCAGCAAGATGTTGAGATGGGTGAGAAGGTGGTGAATCAGATTTTGAGCGATCCAGTTAATTATCCAGTATTGAATCCTGAGACCAACAAAGCGGCATATGACTATTTGAATAAGATCAAAGAAAAACTTTTAAAAAGCGGTGAAATTAAGTATGCTGAGCAGTTCGCCTGGAATATTTTTATCATTGACCAGGATGTGATGAATGCTTTTGCAGTACCTGGTGGTACCACTTTTTATTATACTGGACTGCTTAAATATTTAGACAATGAAGCATCCTTAGCTGGTGTGATGGCACATGAGTTTGCTCATGCCGATAAACGGCACTCTACCACTGTTCTTACAAAACTGTATGGTTTTCAAACTTTGCTTGGTATGTTGCTTGGAAATGATGGTGGAATGGCAATAACTATTGCATCAGAATTAGCTCAAGGCTTAGGAAATTTGAAGTTTAGCCGTGAAAACGAATACGAAGCAGATGAGTGGGCGGTAAAGTATCTTAGTAAAACAGATTATGATCCAAGGGGAGTCGCCTATTTTTTTGAAAAGATGACGGCAGGAGAGAAGAGTAATGATCCAGGTTGGTTGGTTTATTTTCAAACTCATCCCAACCCAGAAGACCGAATTAAAAAGATATATGATCATGCAGGTTCGAAAGGTGGGAAGAAGTTTGAAGATGAGTATGTGGCGTTTAAAAAGTTATTGCCGTAGAGGAGATTGAGGGTGAGTTTTGAGGAAGAGGATAGCTTTTAGGTTGCGATATTTAGTGAAGTTTTTTTGAATTT
>CAZJDS010000322.1:0-2924 GCA_964544795.1 uncultured Alkaliflexus sp.
CACAAACTACTTGTAAGGAAACTAATTTTATAGCTTGCTTGTCCGATTTTCTTTCACGACCAACTATGATTTCTAAATCCTCTTCAGTAATATCTTTTTTCTTGTCGGCAAGTTCTAAGAACTTGTGATAGGTTTTGTCCAGTTCATCTGGCTCCATGTCGTACCCAAGGATGTTCAGGTGATGTTTTAGAGCTGCGCGCCCGCTTCTTGCGGTGAGTACAATGGATGATTCTTTAACACCTACTTCTATGGGGTCGATAATTTCATAGTTCTCTCGACTCTTTAGTACACCATCTTGATGAATGCCAGAAGAGTGCGAGAAGGCATTACGTCCTACAATGGCTTTGTTGGGTTGAATGGGCATACGCATAAGCGTAGAAACCAGTCCAGAAGTTTTCATGATCTGTTTGGTGTCAATCCCTGTCTCTAATCCTAAATCATGACATTTTAGAGTCATGACCACTTCTTCCAATGAAGTGTTTCCAGCTCTTTCGCCAATACCGTTCATAGTTACTTCTACTTGGCGCGCACCATTTATAACACCCGCAATACTGTTGGCGGTTGCCATGCCTAAGTCGTTATGGCAATGAGTGGATAGTATGGCTTTATCAATGTTAGGAACGTTGTTCATGAGGTAGGCTATTTTTGCGCCATATTGATCGGGCAAACAGTAGCCAGTTGTGTCTGGAATGTTGACCACTGTAGCTCCTGCTTTAATAACAGCTTCTACTACGCGTGCAAGATATTCGTTGTCTGAGCGACCAGCGTCTTCAGCGTAGAATTCAACATCCTCGACAAATCTTTTGGCATATTTAACAGCTTCTACCGCTCTTTCGATAATCTCTTCGGGGTTGGAGTTTAGCTTGTTAAATATATGGTAGTGGGAAGTTCCTATTCCAGTATGAATTCTACCTCTTTTTGCATATTTAAGTGAATCAGCCGCCACTTCTATGTCTTTTTTTACGGCTCTTGTTAAAGCGCAAATGATGGGGTTGGTTACTGCTTTTGAGATTTCAACCACTGAGTTGAAATCGCCTGGACTAGAGACTGGAAAGCCAGCTTCGATAACGTCCACACCGAGTTTTTCCAACTGCCGTGCTACTTCAATTTTTTCAATGGTATTCAATTGGCATCCTGGCACTTGTTCACCATCTCTTAATGTGGTGTCAAAAATATAGACTCTGTTGTTGCTCATGGTTGTCTCTTTTAGTCTGGAAATTTGTTTTTAAGCTTTGATCGGTTTTTTATTCAACAAACTCGATTAATAATATCGTGCTGAGCTTAATCTAAAAATAGTGTTTGAACTCCCATGGAACAGATCTATTCCAAGGGGTTCAAACCATATTATTGTTTAGTCGTTTTCTGGTCGTAACTTACGTACTGCAGCTCCAGCACGCCACATTTCTGAGTCGCGAAGCTCTTTTAACTCTTCTTCTAATTTCACTCGATAGTCAGATTGGCTGTTGGAATCAATGGAGCGTTGCGCTTCATTTCCTTTAGCTACTTCATCATACAATTCTGTAAATACGGGTAACGTGGCGTCACGGAATTTCTTCCACCAGTCCAAAGCACCTCTTTGAGCAGTAGTTGAACAGTTGGCATACATCCAGTCCATACCATTCTCAGCTACTAAAGGCATCAAGCTCTGCGTAAGCTCTTCAACCGTTTCGTTGAAAGCCTCAGAAGGGGAGTGGCCATTTTTTCTCAACACATCATATTGAGCAGCAAATATACCTTGGATGGCACCCATCAAAGTACCTCTCTCACCTGTAAGATCACTGGTCACCTCTTTTTTAAATGTAGTTTCGAAAAGGTAACCGCTTCCTACGCCAATACCTAATGCGATGGCTCTATCGGTAGCTTTTCCTGTGGCATCTTGAAAAACTGCGAAACTTGAGTTCAAACCACGTCCTTCCAAGAACATACGACGAAGACTGGTTCCAGAACCTTTAGGAGCAACTAAGATTACGTCCACGTCTGCGGGTGGAATAATGCCTGTACGCTCTTTGTAAGTAATGCCAAAGCCATGCGAGAAATAAAGTGCTTTGCCTGGTTTTAGATAACTTTTAACCGTTGGCCAAACTGCAATCTGTCCTGCATCAGACAATAGATATTGAATGATGGTGCCTTTTTCAAGTGCCTCTTCAATGGGGAATAAGGTTTTTCCTGGAACCCAACCATCCGCTACAGCTTTATCCCAAGTCTTTGACTCTTTGCGCTGACCGATGATTACGTTAAATCCGTTGTCTTTTAGGTTAAGAGCTTGGCCAGGACCTTGTACGCCATATCCAATTACTGCAATTACTTCATCTTTCAAGACTTCACGCGCCTTTTCTAAAGGGAACTCTTCTCTGGTTACTACATTTTCTTCGGTACCACCGAAATTAATTGTTGCCATAATTATTTTTAATTAATTGTATAAAATGCTCTATTTGGTTAATTCATTTTAGATTGTTCTTCTTCTAAATTGCGAAGGTAAGTATCTAAAAATTCAGTTTTTGCTTTTGTAATGGCAATCCTACCTGAACGAGTAAATTGTGTGACGCCAAATTTATCTAATTTTTCAAACAATTCTTGGGTTTCACTCTTATGCCCAGTTTTTTCAATTACAATATATTTCTCTGTAACTTCTAAAATACGAGCTCCATAGCGTCGAACCAATTGTTCTACTTCGTTACCACTCATTAATGCTTTTGCATCTACTTTGTAGAGAGCAATCTCTTGATGGATGATCTCATCTGTAGTATAAAAGTAGACTTTAATGACATCGATCTTCTTCTCGATTTGCGCCGCTACCTTCTCAATCTCTTTTCGATCGCTGTAGGTTTCAATAGTAAACTTATGAATACCAGCAATGGCAGACTCTGAGGTAGTTAGACTCTCAATATTGAGGTGTCGTCGGGTAAACACGTTGGTGATAAGAC
>CAZJDS010000323.1:0-2910 GCA_964544795.1 uncultured Alkaliflexus sp.
AACTTCTGTAAACAACGTTACAAAAGCATTGATTGAAGGAGGGATTTTTGTGGTCATTATTCTTTTCCTGTTTTTGGGAAGTTTTCGCACCACTTTTATCTCTCTTTTGGCCATTCCTTTGTCCTTGCTGGGTACTATTCTTGTTTTGGATCTGTTGGGGTTAAGTATCAATACAATGAGTCTGGGCGGGATGGCTATTGCCATTGGTTCTTTGGTGGACGATGCCATTATCGACGTGGAAAATGTTTATAAGCGATTGCGACAGAATCGACAGAAACCGCTGGAAGAACAAAAATCCTATTTTACAGTCGTTTTTGAAGCGTCTAAGGAGATCAGATCTTCCATTCTTAATGCTACACTTATCATCATCGTTGCATTTTTGCCTCTCTTTTTTCTTTCAGGAATGGAAGGTAGAATGTTACAACCTTTAGGAATGACTTTTATCGTCTCTTTATTTTTATCGCTTATTATGGCGATGACATTGACCCCTTTATTGGCTAAGATGATGTTGGCCAATGAAAAGTTTTTGGCAAAGAATGAAAAAGAGAAGTGGTTGGTTCGTAAGCTTTTGTATCATTATGAAAAACTGCTCACTTGGTCGTTGAATCATAAAAGGACTATAATTTATTCGACTCTTGCCGTATTCCTGATTTCCTTATTCCTATTCTCTATCATGGGACGAAGCTTTCTACCCGAGTTTAACGAAGGCTCACTCACCATATCGGTGGTTACAAAGCCAGGAACTTCTTTGGATGAGAGCAATAAGTTGGGCAATTTGGTGGAGAGGGAGTTGTTGGCTATTCCAGAAATTGATCGAACCGCTCGTCGTACAGGTCGTGGTGAATTAGACGAACATTCACAATCTGTAAACAGTGCAGAAGTAGATGCAACTTTTAATTTGCAGGGGAGAAATCGTGATGAGTTTATGACCGATGTTCGTGAAACTTTGGCACGAATCCCTGGAATTGCAGCCAGTGTTGGTCAGCCCCTTGGTCATCGTATTGATCATATGTTGTCTGGTACCAGTGCCGGTATTGCCATCAAGATTTTTGGTCAGGACTTAAATCGAATGTTTGTCATCGGCAATCAGATCAGAAATGCAATTGTAGATATTGATGGGTTGGTGGATGTAAATGTGGACCAGCAAGTCGAAGTTCCACAAATTCAAATTAGAGCCCATCGTGATATGTTGGCTGAATATGGTATTACAATGGCTCAATTCAATGATTTTGTGGATTTAGCTTTTGGTGTAGAAAAGCATGCCGACATCTATGAAGGGCAAAACAGATTTGATTTGGTTCTTCGATTGCATCCTGATTATACGGAAACTTTAGAAGGTATTCGATCGGCATTGATTGACACACAGGATGGTAAAAAGGTGCCTTTGGAACAAGTGGCAGAAGTGGTTTCGGTTTCTGGTCCCAGCACCATTGGTCGTGAGAATGTGCAACGTAAAATTGTTGTGGCAGCCAATGTTTCTGGGCGTGATATGCGCAGTGTGGTAGAGGAGATTCAAAGTCAGGTAGGTAAGAACGTGATTTTACCTGAAGGATACAGGATTGAATATGGTGGTCAGTTTGAAAGCGAAGCCCATGCTTCAAGAACCTTAATGTTGACCTTCATTTTGGCCATAATAATTATTTTCTTCATCCTGTTTCAGGAGTTTAAGAGTTTCAATTTGGCGAGTATTATTTTGCTTAATCTGCCTTTGGCATTGATTGGTGGCGTATTTTCCATCTATTTTACTTCAGGTGTGTTGAGTATTCCAGCCATTATTGGATTTATTACACTTTTTGGAATTGCCACTCGTAACGGAATTCTTTTGGTCTCTAACTATCGAAGGTTGCAGAAGAAAGGAACACCTATTAAAGAAATTATTATCCAGGGATCTTCCGATCGGTTAAATGCCATTTTGATGACCGCATTGACAGCCGCATTGGCGCTTATACCATTGGCTTTGCAAGGTGATTTGCCAGGTAATGAGATTCAAAGTCCCATGGCGCAAGTAATCCTTGGGGGGTTATTGACCTCTACTTTGCTCAATATATTTATTGTACCCATAGTTTACAGCATCATGAGTAATCGTGGAATTATTAAAACTCAGACAAATGAAAATTAGCAGTATAGCCATAGTTTGTTTTATCCTATTGGGGGCATCCATACACGCACAAAATCAGGTGGAGAATGTGCTGGTTGAGATTGAAAAAAACAACTTAACCCTTTCCGCCTTACGAAAGAGTGCAGAAGCCCAACGATTAGAAAATAAAACAGGAAACTATCTACAAAACCCAGAGGTGGAGTTCAATTATTTGTGGGGAAATCCTTCATCCGTAGGCAACCGAACAGACTTCAATGTTACACAATCCTTTGATTTTCCAACGGCCTATCGCTATAGGAATCAAATCTCCAACATTAAGAATGAACAAGTAGAGTTGGAATATGAAAAGCAACGAAGAGAGTTGCTCTCTCAAGCACGATTGGTCTGTTACGATTTGATTTATATAAATGCATTACAAGTAGAGCTTTTAGATAGAATTCAGCACGCTGAAGGCATTGCCGACTCTTATCAGGCAAAGCTGGAGGTAGGGGAGTCAAATGTTTTGGAGTACAACAAAGCACAGCTGAATCAGCTGAATCTTCTTCAAGAGTTGGAGTTGCTCTCTTATGAACGAGAAGAGTTGTTGGCAAATTTAGCAAGTTTGAATGGAGGAAAGAAGATCGAGTTTACTGAAAGTAGTTTTCAAACTGTAGAAATCCCCCTCGATTTTGAAGAGTGGTACACCCATGCTGAACAGATAAATCCCTTGTTGAATTGGTTGAAGAAGGAGATGGAACATAGTGAAAAACAAGTGAGCCTTAGTCGGTCCATGAGTTTGCCAAAGTTCCATGCCGGATATATGAGTGAGAAGA
>CAZJDS010000324.1:0-2899 GCA_964544795.1 uncultured Alkaliflexus sp.
TGGAACACCGACGCAACTGGAACGAGTGTAGGAGACCCTGCTAGCACCGATCGTAGTGGAGTTGAGCGAAACACTATTCCAAACCTTAGCTTTTTGCCGGGGCTTTTGCGAGCAGCTAATGGCAAGACTATGATTCAAGCTTATGGCAGCCATGGGCAGTCAATGTTTGATGGAACAACTGATGAGTGTAAACCAGTGCTTGTCTCGGTTGAGGCTGGTGTGGATTCACATGCTTCTTCTAATAATGCGTGGGATGGGCATAATTATTTACAGTTAAAATATTCTGAGCCTGTGAATATTGGGGATCTTAATATAGGCTCAGAAAATATCCAGGCACAAGACTCCTTTGATGACAATGAGCATGGCGGATATGTGCATGGTTCTGGAACCGGCCCTATTACTGTGGATGGTTATTTTAGTACCGGCTCAGGAGCCTTAAGTCTTGCATCAAGAGATACAACAATGGCAAGTGACATACAAGTAACCAGCCTTTACAGGCTGGCGACTGATAGCGGCGGACCAAATGCCTATGGCGCACATGGGCTTTATATTAGCATTGCAGGATATTCAGAAAATGTTGGAGGTACCAGGTTTTGGCCAGGTTATATTACAAATGCACAAACACCGAGTGGTACTGTAACTGTCAAAGAGAATGAAAAAATCACTGATGCTAAAGGCAATGTGTTAGATCATGAATCACCAGAAATAAATGTAAGTGTAAGTGAAAGTGGAAGTGGCTGGGATACAAGTCCTCCAGTGATTGCGAAGTTTGTTGGTAAGACAGAAGAATGGGCTGGTCCCCCAACTAAAGAGTCATATTATGAAATTATTGGGCTAGATACAGGAGCTGGCCGGGTTGGTCATTTTGAATTGCACCTATTTGATAATACTCCTGCGTATTCAGACACCGAAAGTGATTCTGATATCTGGGTTTTTGGTAAAGGATGGAAAGAAGCTAAGGATGGCGAAACTCTTTTCCCCGATAAACGTGGTGGAATTCGTGCTAGCTCTTTAGTCGGTTCTTTGCAAGCTTTTTCGTATGAAGAAGTAGGAAGTAGTTTTAGTCCTGGAGCAAAGAGTTTTAAGACTGATGAAATCAATCAAACTTTTACAAATAAATTTTTTGGAGTGCCCAGTGATTCTGAGAGTTCTGATGTTCCATACTTTAGGCTTTATTTAGAAGATGAAGATACAACGGTTTTTCCTATGATAACAAATTTTAGAGTTTCTTATACTCCTATTAGTACTGACCCTCAATATGGTGGTTTTGTTACAGACCTTGCAGGAAATCTCATGAAAGACTTTAAAGGTCTAACAATTGACAGAACTCCGCCTTCTATTTCCATGACATTGGCACCAATTGGAAGCGATAAACTTTATGTTTTATTTTCTAAAGAATTAAACACAGATAACCTAACACAAATACAAGAAGGTTTATTAATAGAAGGTTCTGAACCGATTGGGTTTACTTCTGCTCTTCCAATTATTAAACATAATTCTATTTTTGGAACTGGCTTAATTTTTACACTTGATAGAGATATTCGTTTTGAAGATATTTTGAGTTCCAATGTTGTTGGCTCAGAATCAATCAAAGATAGGTTGGGAGTAAATACTATGGTAGGTGAACACTCTCATGTTTTAAGCGATTTTGCTCTTGGTGGAATTGATGTGCTTTTTGGTTATGATAATCGGCTTGAACTACTTGGAGAAGGTGTTTTGGGAAATGGAGACTATTCGCTTCGAGATTTTACGGGGCAAAAAATGACTTCAAATACAATGCTCACTGATACTGATATTACCATTGCGACTCGTCTTGTAGCAGATCCTAATGAGGTTGAAGAAGCTTTATGCATGATAACAGACGTGGATCCTCTCCCGCTTTCTATTTCTACAATGTTCAATGAAAATACACATAGCAATTGGCGTATTTGGCTACCAACAATTTTGCCTGCTTTGGCAAAGGTTGCAAATCCTAAAGCAAATGAAGTTGAGCAAGAAGATGGAAATGGAGCTGAGCGAAATTTTATTATTCCAAACGATTCGAATAAATCAAATTCATTTAATTGGAAAGATGGAGATGAAGTAGAATTTTTCTTCCGCTATGGAGATGGAAGCTCTACTGGCTTTACTTTCGACCATGATGGAAATGAAGAAACTCCTGAAGTTCCATTGTATTTTTTCCGGCTTGAAAATCCAAATGATCCAACTTCTGTAGATTTATGGAGATTCAAACTATCTGATATTACAAAACAACGTGGTGGAATTACGATATTGAACAATGTAATTGACTCTGTAAAAAAAGAAGAAACGATTTTGGAGCTTGACTTAAAGCGAGCTGGAAATGTAACGGTGCATGTATTAACACTTGATGGAAATATTGTAAAAACTTTACAACGAGGCAGGCTCAATTCTGGATTGCATTATTTCAAATGGAATGGAACGAATATATCTGGTGCATCTGTTGCACGAGGAATGTATTTTATTCGTGTAGTTGGTCCAGACATTGACGAAACCAGAAAGGTAATGGTTATCAAACAGTAAACTCAAAAGGTGTTTCTTGATAAACATAATAGTTAAGCCAATTTGAAAAAAACAAATGTGCATGACTTCTCCATGTGGATCGAGGTTTTTGCCAAGGATCATTGTCAGGATAATAATTCACAGGCATTTCGATTTTCAAACCTTTGTCTAAATCTCTGCGATATTCATTGCCAAGCGTTTCGGTATCATATTCCAAATGCCCCGTCATAAAAATTTGTTTATTGTCTTTTGACTTAGCTAAAAGAAGACCCGCTTCATTTCCTTCGGCGAGGACGATGAGGTCTTTGTGATTTTTTACCACCTCTTCGTTCACTCTTGTATGTCGAGATTGAGGAGAAGGAAAAATATCATCAAAGCC
>CAZJDS010000325.1:0-2889 GCA_964544795.1 uncultured Alkaliflexus sp.
GAGCATTGTTTGAGAATAACACCAGGCGATTCGCAACCCGAATTAATCAATTCTGCAACTTCACCCAATCCAGAAACGATGGCATCATCCATTGTCACATCGTTTATGATGGGTACGGCTCGCACTGCATACTTTACTGGTTTTTTTAATTCTTTGATGAGTATTTTGTCAAAAACTGATTCTCCCACATTATCTCCAATATAAAGGATGTTTTCAGTTTTTTCTAACTGGGTTTTAAAGGCACTATAATCAAAAACAGCAAACTCCTGCTTCAAAATGGTCTTCACATCCCTAACGATGTCAAATGCTTTTTTCACTCCCAAATCAATAACATTTCCAGCAATAGCGATTCTTATGGCAGTGAGTAATTTGTCGTCAGAGTTTGCCACTATTTTCTCCAATTCGGGATAAATAGCTTTTGTTTCAGCAATATGTTGTTGCTTACTGTTTTTATAAGGGTCCTGGATGCCAGTTACTCTACTGACAATACGATAAACCTTCATTCCAATTTCAGGAGGAGTAGTCTCCATCGAAATTGTTTTCACCATCTCTCCAGTTTCATTTAAAATTTCTTTAATTTTTTCTGGATCAGAAGTAGCCATTCTTCCTGCGCGCAATGCTTGTTGCATAAAACAGGGAATACAATCAAGATACATTCTCATTGTTCGATGTCTTTTAGTTCAAAGATATTGCCTGTTTTATCTTTTATAAAAAGAATGTCGGGCATCTCTTTACGCGCAACTCTTGCTACAGGATAACCAGCTATCTCAGCTTTTTTAGCTATGTTTTCACGGTCTGCCACCTCCAAACAAATGTGTGCAAATCCTTGTATTGTGGTTTCCTCATAAAAAAACAACTCAAGAAAGAGGTGCTCGTTTTTATACTGGAAAACCTCTGGCTGTTGTTCAATGTTGAAAATTTTTGTGGCCAAATCAAGGTAGAGGTTAAATTGATGTTGAGGATAAACGCCTAAGATGTTTTGATAAAAATCTACCAACTCCTTTTTTGTTTGAATATTTAATGCAATATGATGTAATTTCATCTATTTATAATTTATTTTTAGTTGCCACATGGAACTCGCGTAAATTGTCATTCTCCTTTGTAAGAAACTATTCTCTTGCTCGTTTCAGCTGTTTATATTTTTTTTATGGGCATGTGGATTACGCAGTAATAACCATTCATCTTTGTTATAATCTACCCTCATTCTTTATTCAATATTTTTTGATTCCAATGTGATAGGTTACTGTCAGTTACTTGCAGATAAAACAAAGGGAGACTTTTTGAGCCTCCCCTCAAAATTATTTAAAATCAGTTCCCTGAACGATTTTGTCGTCCCATCCCCAATCCTTGTCCACCTCTACCTCTACCTCGGCCAAAACCTCTTCCTTGAAAATCATCAGATATTTTCTCAATAGAATTATCTTTTGATTCGGCAGATTGATTTTGTGCGGTATTTCTTGAGTTAGAACAGCGTCCCATTCTGCGACCTGTCATAGCACCTTGTCCCTTCGGACCTGTTTGATTAAAACCTGGCATAATAACCTCCTCTTTAAATAGTTAATACTATAATTTATTATTTCAAAACGTTATTTATTGAACGTCTGTAATTATTCACTATTTGATTTAATTCATCATGGTGGTAGTACTTATAACCCATGTGTGTTTTACAATTTTAAAGATATATCAATCAAGTTTTTCTTTTCAAAGTTCTATTACAATCAGGGCATCTTTCCTGATTACATCTTTTTCCTCGCTGATGCTTTTGTTCAAATCCACAAGTAGGACAATAGCACAGATCCTTACATTTTTCAGTTATGTTAGAATTAGAAGTATAACTTAACTCCTTAAATTCTTGACTCCCACATAAAGAGCATTCGTCAATTGTTTTATCTTTTTCGGGATTGTTAAAATAACTCTCACATTTATTACAATGGTACCAGTCACGGTCGAAATATACTTTCCCTCCTTTAATCGTTATTTGTCTGCCTTCTACAAATGATTTCGCAATTTTTTGAAGAGCAGAAGCATATATCCTTGTATATGTTGGTCTGGAAACGCCCATCATAACAGATCCTTGAAGATGATTCAATTTATCGTAGTCACTTAGACGTAAGGCTTCATATTCTTCAAACAATAAATTAACGGGATCCAGATTTTGTTTTTCGGATTCCTGACCATAGGGCTTAAACCCATTGATTATAGGTGGATTTAAGACCTTTCTTAACACTCTTATTCTTAGCGACATATCTTTTAAAAAACAATAATACCCTGTAAAGTTAATGAACTATTGTTCATTAGCCAATCTAATTTTCATATTTATAATAAAAAATATATATAAATACATTTAACTCAATTGTCAGTATAACTCATATTTATGCTCAATCTTCGTCACAAAATTTATTTAAAAATTAAAACCCTAAAAATATGAGGACAGCTTCTCTAAGATAAAATGTGTGTACACATAACCAGAATGTTGGTAGAATCACTACAGAATTCAAAGTGATAATATAAGGGATGATGGTAAAGTGTAAAGAAAGATTTCCTAAAGAGAATGTCCAAAAAACAAAGATATTCCCCTTGTTTTGCTAAAAACAAATAAAAAGTGATACATAAAGATAGTCGTGTTCAGGAAAAATATTTATCTTTAAAAAGCAACTAACTTAATTATATTATTTCTTTTCAAACTTAAACAACCAAAAAGAAGTAAATAAGTGTTTTGATACAGCTCTTTACAACTAACCAAAACAACCTCCAAAGTATACCCCAAAATGACTTCAACTAAAATTAAAAGGACATGAAAAAAATCAACCTAACACAGATGGCTTCTCTGGTTATTGTACTGACATTACTCGTCGGAAGCTGCACAAATGCAACGAAAGCTCCTATGAA
>CAZJDS010000326.1:0-2862 GCA_964544795.1 uncultured Alkaliflexus sp.
GATTGAGTCTTTTCCCTATGGGATATAGTTGAGTGAAATCAAATGGGGTCCCTTTTACAGCTTTAAGTTCACCAGTGGGGATTCCATTAACAACTGGGGTATAAGCATCTGCAAAGATGAGTAGTTCATGATTCATGATACTACTTTTTACACCCGATAAATTAAAATAGGTATGATTGGTGAGGTTTAAAGGAGTTGCCTGATCTGTTGTAGCCGAATAATCTATAATTAGTTCATGTGAATTGGTCAAAGTAAAGACCACTTTTACAAATACATTACCAGGATAACCTTCATCCATATCGGGGCTTTCAAGGGTCATAATTAGTTTGTCTAAACCTCTTTCATTGTTTATTGTGGAGTTCCATATCCTAGTTGAAAAACCAGTGGGTCCTCCATGAAGATGGTTGTCACCATTGTTTTTAGCTAAGGTGTATTCCCTATCGTTTAGGTAAAATTTTCCACCAGCGATTCTATTGGCATAGCGTCCGATTGTTGCACCAAAGAAAGGGCAATTGGATAGATAGGACGCTGAAAGATAATCGAGCGGATTATCAAATCCCAAAGTTATCTCTTTAACATCTCCGTTTTTATCGGGAGTTTCAATACTGGTTACAGTTGCTCCAATATTAGTGATCTTGACTGTGGTGCCCTGTTCGTTTGTTAACTTATACAAATAAACAGGTTTGTCGAGATTTGATGTAACTTCCAGTTCAGAAATAGCCATTTATTTATTGTTTTGAGTTATTTTAGACAAAAATAAGAAAATTATCCTCTACTTTAGTTATTCCATTTTTATTTACCATTTTGTACCTCCTTAATTAACTGTAAGAATGTGTTCTACGTATATTAAAATCAATTGTAATTCTCCGTTACCTATCTATCGCCAAATAGAACAATCGGTGGTTGATGCTGTTCAAAGCGGAAAATTAAAGAAAGGAGATCGATTGCCTTCAATTAATGTGTTGGCTAATGCGCATAGTCTGTCGCGCGATACTGTTCTTATGGCATATTCCGAGTTGAAAAACCGTGGTATTGTTATCAGTCGATCAAGAAAAGGCTATTATTTGGCAACCACCCGCGTCAACTCTCCTTTGCGTGTTTTATTGTTGTTTGATGAATTGAATGCTTTTAAGGAGGATTTATACAATTCTTTTGTGGAAACCCTGGGTGGATTAGCTGAGATAGACATCTTTTTTCATCATTTTAATAGTTCACTATTTAAATCTATCGTACGAGAGCGTAAAGATCAATATACTTCCTATGTTATTATGCCCGCTAATTTAAAGGGTACTTTAAAAGCTGTTCAACAGCTTCCACCAGAAAAAGTGTTTATTTTAGATCAAATGCCAAAATCGATGATAGGAATCTACCCAGGCGTTTATCAATTATTTTCTGAAGATATATATGCTGGTTTGAAGTCGGGTCTTCAACTGATTAAAAAGTATAAAGGGCTTACGTTGGTTTTCCCTGGAGGGAAAGAGCCCGTTGGATTTTTAGAAGGATTTAAAAAATTTTGTGTTGATTACCATTTTGCACACCACCATTTTGAATCTATTAAAAATGATGAGATACTTTCAGAATGGGTTTATATATTAATGGACGATAGAGATTTAGTCCATTTGGTTAAACATTGTAAAGCACACAATTTAATTCTTGGTAAAGATATTGGTGTTATTTCGCTTAATGATACGGGTTTAAAGGAGATCGTTGCTGATGGAATAACCACTATTTCCACTGATTTTAAATTTATGGGTGAACGAATAGCCAAGATGGTATTAAGTAACCAAAAGGATAGCGTGAAGAATCCTTCCCGATTGATAGTTCGAAATTCACTATAGTTTTTTAAACTTATGTAATTTCTCACTGTTCTTTTCCTATTATCTATATTCAATAAAATATGAAACGAGCCATGAGAAAGCTTCTCACAAAGGAGGAGGATTATCTTGGCGAGTTCCATGTGGCAACTTAAAAATAAATTATAATCATATGAAAAACGAACTGGAAAATATTAAATGCTCCATATTGGAACTGGATATAATTTCTCAAGGAAGCGATCCTGCAGAAACTTTCAAAAACAGTTTAATTTTAGCCCAAAAAGCTGAAGAGTTCGGTTATCATCGGTTTTGGTTGGCAGAACACCACAATGCGCCATCCATTGCATCTTCTGCTACTTCCATTTTAATCGGACATATAGCTGGCGGAACAAAAAAAATCAGAGTTGGCTCTGGAGGAATTATGTTGCCCAATCATTCGCCTCTCATTGTTGCTGAGCAATTTGGTACTCTGGGTAATCTATTTCCCAACAGAATTGATTTGGGGTTAGGTCGCGCCCCAGGAACAGACCCGCTTACAGCTAATGCTATTCGTTCTGATAGAGTGCAATCTGTCCATCGTTTTCCAGAAGACGTGCAAGAGATTCAGCGCTATTTTTCACCAGAAAACCGAACAGCAAAAATAAGAGCTGTTATGGCTGAGGGAGTTGATGTTCCTATTTATATTTTAGGATCCAGTACCGACAGTGCCCATCTATCAGCCAAAAATGGTTTGCCCTATGCTTTTGCCAGTCACTTTGCCACTGGTCAGTTGATGGAAGCACTAAGTATTTATCGTTCTGAATTTAAACCGTCTGATTTTCTATCAGCTCCTTATCTCATTGCTGGTGTGAATATAATTGTGGCTGAGACTCAAGAAGAAGCTGATGCAATGTTCACTTCAGTAATAAAGATGTTTTTTAATATTTTAAGAGGTGTCTCCGAGTTGCTTCAGCCCCCACAACCCATGACAGAAGAATTTCAGCAGCTGGCGCAACATCCTTTGCTTCAGCAAATGTTGAAATACTCATTTGTAGGGACAAAGGAGATC
>CAZJDS010000327.1:0-2858 GCA_964544795.1 uncultured Alkaliflexus sp.
GCTTCACTATGGATGAAGTGCGCAGCCAGGGAGTGATCCACTCATTTATCGATTTGTATAAAAAAGGCCATATCTATAGAGGTGTGCGCATGGTCAATTGGGACCCAAAAGCCAAAACCGCACTCTCTGATGAAGAGGTGATCCACAAAGAGATCAATTCCAAACTCTATTATATTCGCTACCAAGTAGAAGGTACGGAAAATGAATATGTTACCATTGCCACCACTCGTCCTGAAACTATTTTGGGCGACACCGCAGTTTGTATAAATCCCAACGACGAACGTTTTAAACATCTGAAAGGGAAGCGTGTTTTGGTACCGCTTATCCAGCGTTCCATCCCCATCATTGAAGATGATTATGTGGATATGGAATTTGGAACAGGTTGCCTGAAGATTACGCCTGCTCACGACATCAACGACTACGAAATCGGAATGCGTCACAACTTAGAGAGCATCGACATTTTAAATGACGACGGCACTTTAAATGCATCTGCAGAGATGTATGTAGGCGAAGATCGATTTGTGGTACGTAAAAAAATTGAAGAGGCTCTAAAAGAGTCCGACAACTTGGTAAAGACAGAAGACTACACCAACAAAGTAGGTTTTTCTGAACGCACCGACGAAGTGATTGAACCCAAGCTGAGTACTCAGTGGTTTTTACGGATGAGTGATATGGCCAAGCCAGCTCTGGACGCTGTAATGAACGACGAAGTAAAATTCCATCCTGCCAAATTCAAAAATCTCTACAGACATTGGATGGAAAACGTCAAAGATTGGTGCATCTCTCGTCAACTGTGGTGGGGACACCAAATTCCTGTTTACTACTTGGCAGATGGTTCGTATGTAGTTGCTGCAACGGAAGAAGAGGCGTTGCAAGAGGCCAAGACCCTTACCAAGAACAGTGCATTAACATCAGCTGATCTACGTCAAGACGAAGATGTTTTAGACACCTGGGCTTCTTCATGGTTGTGGCCCATTACGGTTTTTGATGGTTTTGGTTCTGATAAAAAAGAGATTGACTACTACTACCCCACCAATGATTTGGTGACAGGTCATGATATTATATTCTTTTGGGTAGCACGTATGATTATGGCGGGCTATGAATTCAAAGGAACTTATCCATTCAAGAATGTCTATTTCACAGGAATGGTGCGCGACAAGTTAGGTCGTAAGATGTCTAAGTCTTTGGGCAACAGTCCAGACCCGTTAGATCTGATTGCCACTTTTGGTGCCGACGGCGTAAGAGTAGGGATGTTGCTTTGCTCTCCAGCCGGTGGTGATCTTCGTTTTGAAGAGAGCTTGCCTGAACAAGGACGTAACTTTGCCAACAAAATATGGAACGCTTTCCGATTGGTAAAAACTTGGGAAGTAGATGAAACTATCAAACAACCTGAAAATGCAGCTTTGGCAATTCAATGGTTTTCAGAACGCATCCAAGAAGAGATGGTCATCATCAACGATCATTTTGACAAATACCGTGTATCCGATGCTTTGATGTCGGTTTACACACTTTTTTGGGATGATTTTTCCAGTTGGTTTCTTGAAATCATCAAACCAGCTTATCAGCAGCCCATCGACATGAAGACGGTGGATGCTGCCATTCAGTTTTTAGATGAATTGATGCGTTTGATTCACCCTTTCATGCCTTTCATTACTGAGGAAATTTGGCATAAATTGTCAGAACGTAAGAGAGGTGAGAGTATTATGGTGAGCTTACTACCCGAAAACAGAAATTTCGACAAACAGATTCTGTCTCAATTTGATTTGGTAAAAGAGGCCATTACCTCCATAAGAACAGTGAGGAAAGAGAGAAACTTACCCATGCGAGATGCTTTAACTTTAAAAGTGTTGGCAGGAAAAGATGGTTACGTAGAGAAATTAAATCCCATATTGGCCAAACTAACAAACCTGGAAGAAATCACTTCCGTTGAGGCCAAAGTCGATGGTGCTGTATCTTTCTATGTAAAATCATCGGAGTTTTTTATTCCTGTAGAAATCACCGTCAATATTGAAGAGGAGATTCAGAGATTAGAAGATGAATTAAAATATACAGAAGGCTTTCTGAACGGAGTAATGAAGAAGCTAAGCAACGAACGTTTCGTAAGCAGCGCACCCGAACAAGTGGTGGCCATGGAACAACATAAAAAAGCCGATGCAGAGGCAAAAATAGCTGTCATCAAAGAGGGATTGGAGAATCTAAAAAAGTAAGACCTTCTGAATTGAACTCTTTCAAGAAAGCCAGATTTTTATCTGGCTTTCTTATTATGACGGTAAAATCTAAGTTCCTTTCTAATTCATAGGCGTTTAAACAGCAATTCACATCCTCATTTTATATCTTCCAAACTCCTGCCTAAGTGGTTTGCAAAACCACGTGTGGAAAATAAAATATCACACGTGATATTTTTATTATCACGTGAGATATTCTTCAACAACACGTTTGATATTTAAAAACTCTAAGCATCAAGTGTTCTTTTCGTTTGTAGAGAGGTGCTTATTTTGTGCTAAAGCCGCACGGATTTCTATGTTTTAAACTGCCCTTACGAGGTGCCTGGGATTGGTGTGCCCTCTTACCCAAGACGTTGTAGTTGGGCTGGAATAAGCTGCCACACCGTGGCAAGATGTGGCTGTTCATTAATTCAAATTGTTGACTTTCCCCATTTGCTAATCCCTAACTCCTATTCCCTAATCTCTTTTTTCCTTTTCACCTTTCACTTTTCACCTTTCACTTTTCACTTTTTACTTTTCACTTTTCACTTTATTGGCCTATATTTTGAAGTTAATCAGAATAATTCTAAATTTGACCCCTCTAAATATATAGATAACTAAATACGTTTAAAGTTTAAAGACTATGAAACAACG
>CAZJDS010000328.1:0-2853 GCA_964544795.1 uncultured Alkaliflexus sp.
TATGTCCCAAGCTCAGGAGGGTGTGACAGATCCCCCGTCCCTCTGTCACGCAAAAAAATAGTAATTATAAAATATCCCTTAATGTCCAAAATGATTTTTCACGATCGGCAGATCCTCTTACTGTTACCTTTAACAAATCTGCCTTACAGTTTTTATCCAACCCAAAATCAGCTATCTTTTCTACAGCATCTTTGCTAATTCTGCCGGTGATTTTCTCGCCATCGTTTTTTATAATTTCGAAACTTTTAATCCTTATATTGGCGCCGGTTAGTTTGCCCTTAATTTCTATTTCTTCCTCTATAGTGTTAGAGAAATCATTTAATATTGAATGAACCTTCTCTGCCTTTGTTGCATTAAAAGAAATTTTGGTCGATGGTCTGAATGATGAAAACCATTCTAAATCAACAGTTGTGTTTAATTCCTTAATAGATTTAGTCCATTCGGCATAATTTCTTAGCGTTCTCGGCCCCAAACGCGAAATAGTTTCCGCCAGATTGTCTTCGGCATTAGAGGATTCCAAAAGACCAAAAAGTTCGGCAATAGTTTGTACTTGCACAGGCCCCTCAATGCTTATCTGTTCTGGATGTTTAAGTTCCAAGACAGCTTCAAAGGAGCCCGCCCTGGTTTCCTTTAATATAAATTCATTTTGATCAAGTATCTCTTGCGGTATTTTCCCTTTTTCGCTGGGTTGATTATACAAAGTATTCGCAATGCTATCCGATAGATCCTGGAGACCACCCAAAACCAATGAAAACACACGAAGTGATATTTGTCCCGGAGGTAAGCCCGGTGAAGTCAACGCTACAATAACTGTTTCCTTGTCCAAAACACTTTCTATTTCTTCCCTTTCCTTCTTCAGATCATCATTTCTTTTTTCAAATGATGCTGTTTGTAGGTCAATTACATATTTAGGAATGCCCATCTTTTCAAGCTGAGTTGAGGAAATATCTTTTACAGATTTTGTTTCTGTTATTTTTTTATTAATCTCTTCTTGCGGCGAGGTCATTTATAATCCCTCCCTTAAATGATTGTATTTCATTTTCAGTTATTTCTATTATTCCCTTTGGAATTCTATTTCTATCAAACCCGAATTGACCCATCCAATACGTTTCCATTATCTCATAATTACCAAACTGAGATTTTTGTACTTCATTTAAGTGCCGCAGGCTTAAACAAAAGTATGCATCGCAGAAATATTGCTTTGCGCTTTCATGAATAAAACTGCCCAGCTTCCCTGCCACCGAAGCTGATATATCTTCCGGATAATAAAAAACAACGAGATCCAAGTCGTTTGGGTTAATTTTTTTTGTCAAAAAACTACCATTTAACCACATATATTTTGGCGCTGATATTTTTAGTAACTGCTCAAACCACTTCCTAAAATTTTCATAAATATTCAATCGTGTTTCAGAGGTGATAAAATCCAATACAAATTGTTTTTCAAATTTCGCAAATGTGTATTTATGAATACCGGGATTAAGGTTGCCATCATCCTTAAAGTCCTGCATGGCAGCTCACCTCTAAAATAGATGGAAATATGAATTCGGGGTTTTCTTTTGCAAAATATTTAGATGAAGTTTAACCTGATTATACCATTCCCAATATAAAAAACAAGAACAACAAGCAGAGGCTACCAGAGCAAAAGCATGATACCCATTTATGCCATAATGTTGAATCCAACAGAGCCTGTCACCATAACAAGGCCATATTCCAGTTTCCACGGCTATTGGAATATCCCCCCTGGGACTACTGTTGTGAGCAATCTGCCAAACAGGGCAGGCAAGACCGTTAGCATTTAGTCATTTTAGGCCGTCTTAAACATCCGTCTCGACTAGAACCTTAAATTGTCCGAAGGTTCAATAAGTTATTAAGCTAGGTGACAGGCACCGTAGCTGTCTATCCTTTTCCGGCCTTCAACTTTGCGATTGGGACCAACCTCATCATCTTATGAAAAATTGGCTGATATCCTTCCCATCATACGCATAATTTCTGGCATTACGCAAAGCTTTATTGGACACAAGAGATCCATCCGCAAGGGAGTATTTTCTCGTTCTGTTGTTATATACAAGAATAATATCTTGATCAGTCAGGAAAACATAGCACAATCGTCTATTTATTAGGCTTTGATTTGGAATGCTTTCAAGTTCATTAACAAGGCGCCAATGATTATCAATAATTCGAAAAAGAAAGATTCCTTGATTACTACCGTGAATTATAGCAAACAAATATTTACCCGACTGAACGAAAAAGGCTTTATTCACATAGGATGAAAACAATGCTTCGTAATCTACTTCAAGACTTTCCTGGTTTATGATTAAAAATGAAAGGTCTAATGTTTTTACCAACCATCTGCCATCAGAAGAAGTGCACAGCTTTTTTTCAATAGGTAGCTTTTTTACTGTTCCAGACAATGCTTTATCTTTTAGATAAGTCACCGCGATATCATCCGTGCGAAAAATAGACACAGTTGACCCAGCAATTCCGAGTTTTACAAGCAACTTTTCAAGGTTATCCAAATCGCGTAATCCGTGACATCCGAAATACCAACGAACATCTTTGATATTAGTAATCCTTGATACAATCTCGGAAAAATAGTCCCAATCAACAGGCGAAAGGGAGTGACCGATTGTGACGATATCTTCTATTTTATTTAAGCCCGCGAAAAATTTATCTTGAGCATAGATAATATCACTGCAATTCTTTGTCAGTGCTTCATCGCCTTCGCTAATCAGCCGAATCACATTATCCTGGGCATCATCAATCATTGAAAGTTTTAATGGATCCTTTATCCATTTTAGAGAATCATCATCAAAATCATATGAGTATGCATCTTCCCGAGGCATATGTCCTAAT
>CAZJDS010000329.1:0-2826 GCA_964544795.1 uncultured Alkaliflexus sp.
CCTAATAGTGGCTTAGTAAAAGAGTTAGTTGATTTGAATAACTTTGGTGAAGTTATTACAAATAACGATCAAGAAACATCGTTAGAAGGATTATATGCTATTGGCGATGTAACAAACTTTAAATATAAACAAGTAATTACTGCAGTTAGTCAAGGTGCTGTTGCAGCCCTTAATATAAATAAATATATAAATAAATAGGAGAAAAAAAGAAGATGGAAAAATTATTAAATGATGAATTAATAAATCAAATTAAAGAAATGTTAAGTACTATGAAAGAAAAAGTAAATATTTCTTTATTTTATGAAGAAGGTGTAGAAACTAGTCAGTTTACGAAACAGTTACTTAATGAGATTAAAGAAACAAATAACTTAATTAATCTTATAGAATATGATTTTAAAACTAATAAAGAATTAGTTGATAAATACAATGTTAAAAATGCTCCAGCATTTTTAATACATAAAGACAATGAAGAACCTAAAGGCACATTTTATGGTGTTCCTGCTGGTCATGAGATTAATACATTATTAACAACTATTATAGATGTTAGTGAAGCTAATCAATTATATGATAATAAAACGTTAGAGAGTATTAAAAAAATTGATAAGCCTACAAATATTAAAGTGTTTGTTACTACACAATGTCCACATTGTCCGGGTGCTGCAATTAATTCGCTAAGATTAGCGCAGTTAAATAAAAATGTAACTGCCGAAGTATATGAAGTTCATACAAATATGGAAGTTGGCCAAAAATATAAAGTATCTGGAGTACCAAAGATTGTTATTAATGAAGTGAACGATTTAGTAGGTAACCAACCAATAAGTGAATTTTTAAAAGCTATTAATAAATAAGCATGAAAAAAGGAGAAAATTTTCTCCTTTTTACTTGCTTATAAAATTTCATTTGCTATTTTTACTAATTTTAAAGCCTTATTATAATTAGATAAAAATTTATTAAAACCTTCTACTTCTTCTTTACTTGGTTTAATAGTTAATACTTTATTGTTTTTAAATAACTTATCAAGATACTTATTTAACGATAAGTTATTTTTATTAAGTAAATACATCGCAAGAATAGCCATTCCATATGGACCACCTTCATTAGCAGTATCATTTACAGAAACTGGTAATTCTAAAGCGGCTGATAAAAATCTTTGGGCAACATTTTTGGTAGTAAAAATGCCACCGTGAGCCAAAACATTTTCCATTGAAATGTTTTCATTTTTTGTTAGGATATTCATACCAATTTTTAGAGTCGCAAATGCAGAGTAAATTTGTAGTCTCATAAAATTAGCTAAATTAAAGTGACTATCGACAGTTCTTAAAAATAAAGGCATTCCTCTCTCAATTTTAGTAATATTTTCACCGGAAATATAATTAATTAAAGCCATATTACCGGCATCTTTATCTCCTTCTAAGGCTTTTTTAAATAATCGCTCATAAAGTGTTTTATCATCGATTTTATTATCAAATAATGAATTTATTTCTTTAAATAGATTAATCCACATATTAATATCTGAAGTACAATTATTTACATGAATCATTGATACTAAGTTGCCATCTGGAGTGGTAACTATATCTACTTCAGGATATATTTTAGAAAGTTTTTTATCAATAACAAACATTCCAAAAATGGATGTACCTGCTGAGATATTACCGGTATTTACTTTTATGGTATTTGTAGAAATCATACCAGTACCAGCATCACCTTCAGGCGGTGCAAGGGGGATGCCTATTTTTAAATCACCAGTAGGATCTAATAGTAAAGCACCTTTTTTGCTAAGATTACCAGCTTCCATTCCAGCGGTTAAAACTTTAGGAAATATTTCTTCTAATCTAAAGTTTAAACCCTCTTTTTTTATGATATCATTAAAAACACTAACTGCTTTTTCATCATAAGTATGAGTATTTATATCGATTGGAAACATGCCTGATGCATCGTTTATTCCTAATACTTTTTGATTGGTTAACATATAATGGACATAGCCTGCTAGTGTGGTTTGATAATTAATTTTATCTAAGTAAGGCTCTTTTTGATTAATGGCATAATATAGATGAGCAATTGACCATCTTGCAGGAATTTGATTATTTAAAATACTTGTTAGTTCCAAGGCATCCTTTTCAGTATTGTTATTGCGCCATGTTCTAAAATTGGTTAGTAATTTATTTTTATCATCTAAGACAATGTATCCATGCATCATTGCTGATATTCCTATGGAGCCTATTTTTGTAATGATCTGATTATATTTTTCAAAGTAATTATTTTTTAAGTTTTTATAACATTCTCTTAGTCCTAACCAAATGTCATTTTCATTATAAGTCCAAAAGCCATCAATGTATTGATTTTCCCATTCATATGAACCATTTGCAAGTACTTCGTGATTTTCATTAATTAAAACAGCTTTTATTCGAGTTGAACCGAGCTCGATTCCTAGAGCTGTTTTATTTAAGTCAATATTCATATATAGTTATCTCCTTTATTGACCATAAGTTTTATTCTTACCATGTTTGCGTTCGTAGTGAGTATCTTTAATATGTTTAGGTAATTTATTATTTTTACCAGGTAAGCTATAAGTCAAATATGCTATTTTAGCAATCTCTTCTAAAACAGTTGCATGATAAACAGATTCTTTACTATCACTTCCCCAAGTAAAAACACCATGTCCTGAAACGATGCATCCAGGGATGTGCGTGTAATTTAAATTTTTAAATCTTTCAACAATAGCTAATCCGGTAGATTTTTCATACTGAGCCATTTCTTCTTTTCTTAAATATCTTACACATGGTATATCATCAGTAAAATAATCAGCATGAGTTGTTCCTAATAATG